>NZ_CAXFDV010000559.1:0-2730 GCF_964001545.1 uncultured Aquincola sp. | reverse complement strand
GGTCTTACGGTGGGCTGACGCCGGCCGGCGAACCCGTACAAACCCCGGCATGCAGCGGCGCCGCCGACGTCAGTCGTTCAACTCCGCCCGCGCCCGCTCGGCATGCAGCCGCTCGGCCGCATCCACCGGCATGCAGGCGGCGGCTTCCTGGCACAGGCGGTCGGCTTCGGGCAGGCGCTTTTCGCCTTCCAGCATCACCAGGCCCTTGGCGAATTCCAGCCGCGCCAGCGCGCTGTCGGGCATCAGCTGGATGGCCTGGCGGAAGTGACGCAGCCCGGCCTCCACGCTGGCGCCCTGGGTGCGACCCAGCAGTGAGCCTACCTTGTCGATCACCTCGGCATGGAAGGCGCCCAGCACGATGTGCGCCTCGCCATGGCCGGGGCGCAGCCGCAGCGCGGCTTCCAGCGCCGCACGCACCTTGCTGCCCATGCCCAGGGCCAGCGCCTTGGCCACGCTGATGCTCTGGCTGTAGCGGCCCAGGGCCGAGGCCAGCAGGTAGTGCGCATTGGCATTGCCCGGCTCACGGCCCAGCTGCGCCTCGGCCCGCTCGGCCGCCTGCAGGAACAGGGCGATGCGCACCGCCTCGCGCGGCTCCAGGTAGCTGGCGTAGGCGATCTGCGCCTTGTTGGCCACGGTGATGCCGGCGCCGCCCGCGGCCATGCCGCTGTCACGCGCGGCCTCGAAATCGCCCGCGTGGTAGTGCACCCAGGCCTGCAGCACCGCGTCGTCGGCGGGCAGGGGTTCCAGGTCGCCCTGGTGCAGGCGCGGCCACTGGGCGCGCACGCTGTCGGCATCGAAGGCGTAGGGCGGGTAAGGAAAGCCGGTCCACTGGCCCATGAGGTACTTCTTTCGCTTCAGGCATGTTGCTGCAGCTGCAACCGGGCTTGTTCGCCCAGGTACGGCCGCAGCAGGCTGAGCAGATGGTAGACCGCGCGGGCCAGCGTGGCCTCGGCGCGCCCGGGCTCCAGCGCGTGGCGGGGGTCGCAGGCGTACTCGTGGTTCAGCCAGTGGCTCAGCAGCACCACCGCGCACTGGCACAGTGCCGCACGCTCGGCCGGCTCGATGGCCATCGCGCGGGCGCGCAGCAGGCCGTCGATCACCGCCTCCACCGCGCGGCACTTGCGCTCCAGCACGGCCTGGAAGCGCGCTTCCAGCATGCGGTTCTTCGACAGCAGGTCGTTCAGGTCGCGGTACAGGAAGCGGTACTGCCACACCACCTCGAACAGCGGCAGGAAGAATTGCCAGGCCGCATCCACCGAGTCGACCTCGGCCGCGCCGCCCAGGCGTTCGGCCAGCGCCTGCTCGTAGCGCTCGTACAGCGCGTTGATCAGGGTTTCCTTGGCCGGGTAGTGGTAGTACAGGTTGCCGGGGCTGATGCCCAGTTCCGACGCGATCAGCGTGGTGCTGACGTTGGGCTCGCCGAATCGGTTCAGCAGCTCCAAGGCCGCATCGAGGATGCGCTCGGCGGTACGCCTGGGTTTCTTGGTGTGGGACTGCATGTCTCCGCCCTGGGGCCCCTCGGCCAACTCCGTGGCCACGTGGCGGCCACCCTAGCACCGGCCGCCCGGCTTGTTGATCGGGACAAAACCAGCCCATACCCCCGCCGGCAAGGGCGGCGGCTCCCTGCACTCCGGCAAGGGCGGCGGGGCCTCCCTACAATCGCCGCCCCATGCCCGCCGTATCGTTCCAGCACGTCGCCAAAACCTACCGGGGAGCCAGCGGCAGCTTCCAGGCCCTCGACGATGTCTCCTTCGACATCGAAGAAGGCGAATTCTTCGGCTTGCTCGGCCCCAATGGCGCCGGCAAGACCACGCTCATCAGCATCCTCGCGGGCCTGACCCGCGCCAGCACCGGCCGCGTGACGGTGATGGGCCACGATGTGGTGGCCGACTACGCCGCTGCCCGCAAGGCGCTGGGCATCGTGCCGCAGGAGCTGGTGTTCGACCCCTTCTTCAGCGTGCGCGAGACGCTGCGCATCCAGAGCGGCTACTTCGGCGTGCGCAACAACGACGCGTGGATCGACGAGCTGCTGGCCAGCCTGGGCCTGGCCGACAAGGCCGGCAACAACATGCGCCAGCTCTCGGGCGGCATGAAGCGCCGGGTGCTCGTGGCGCAGGCGCTGGTGCACCGGCCGCCGGTCATCGTGCTGGACGAGCCCACCGCCGGCGTGGACGTGGAGCTGCGACAGACCCTGTGGCAGTTCGTCGCCCGCCTGAACCGTGAAGGCCACACCGTGCTGCTGACCACCCACTACCTGGAAGAGGCGGAGGCCTTGTGCCACCGCATCGCGATGCTCAAGCGTGGCCAGGTGGTGGCGCTGGACCGCACCGCCAACTTGCTGGCCGGCACCGCCAGCACCATGCTGCGCTTCAAGACCGACGATGCGCTGCCGCCCGAGATCGCCGCGCATGCCCGCGTCACCGGCCGCATCGCGCAGGTGACGGCGCACGACGCCGCCGAGGTGGAGCAGTTGCTGGCCCGCCTGCGCGCCGCCGGCGTGCGGGTGGAAGACCTGGAGATCGGCCGCGCCGACCTGGAGGACGTGTTCCTGGAAATCATGCAGGGTGCGCCGCAGTCGGCCACCGCGCGGGCGGAGTTGGTGGCATGAGCACCGCCTTGTTCGCGGGTGCCCGCACGCTGCTCTACAAGGAAGTGCTGCGCTTCTGGAAGGTGAGCTTCCAGACCGTGGCCGCGCCGGTGCTCACCGCGGTGCTCTACCTGCTGATCTTC
>NZ_CAXFDV010000558.1:0-5516 GCF_964001545.1 uncultured Aquincola sp. | reverse complement strand
GCGGCCCCAGGCCGCGCACGCCCTTGTGGATGTTGTAGGTGGCGGTGCGCAGCCGGCCCAGGGTGCTGGCCTTGGGCAGCAGCGTCGATTGCAGCGGTTTGAGCGTCATGGCTCAGGCCCCCCCGGTCAGGCAAAACGGGGCAGCTGCAGGATGGCCTCGGCATTGCTGGGCGAGAAACAGCGGTCGGCCGCCTCCTGCCAGGGCAGCCAGGCCAGCGCGGTGTGCTCGCGCGGGGCCAGGCGCACCGGCGTGCCGGCGGGCACCCGCAGCCCGAACACATGCTCGGTGTTCTGCGTCACGCCTGGCGCATAGCGGTGGCGCCACACGGGGTAGATCTCGTAGACGTTGACCAGGCCCCAGTCGCGCAGCGCCGTGCGGGGCACGGCCTCGGTGCCGATGACGATGCCGGTTTCCTCCGCCACTTCGCGCTCGGCAGTCAGGGCCAGCGGCTCGTCGACCAGGTCTTTGGAGCCGGTGACGCTTTGCCAGAAGCCAGGCTTGTCCGCCCGCTCGATCAGCAGCACGTCCAGCGCCGGGGTGTAGATCACCACCAGCACCGATTCGGGGATCTTGAAGGGTCGGGGTGTCTCGGCAGCGGGCAGCGACATGGGCACTCGGCGGCGGGGGCGGAGCGGGCAGTCTAGCCCCCAAGGTCCGGCGGGCGGCCAGCCGCCGCCCCGCCGGCCGATCAGGCCTGCGCGGACGGGTTGTTGCGCAGGCGGATGTGCAGCTCGCGCAGCTGCTTCTCGTCCACCGGGCCCGGCGCGCCGGTCAGCAGGTCTTGCGCCCGCTGGGTCTTGGGGAAGGCGATCACGTCGCGGATCGACTCGGCCTTGGTCATCAGCGTGATCAGGCGGTCGAGGCCGAAGGCCAGGCCACCGTGCGGGGGCGCGCCGTACTGCAGCGCGTCCAGCAGGAAGCCGAACTTGAGCTGGGCTTCTTCGGGGCCGATCTTCAGCGCGCTGAACACCTTGCTCTGCACCTCGGCGCGGTGGATACGCACCGAGCCGCCGCCCAGTTCCCAGCCGTTGAGCACCATGTCGTAGGCCTTGGCGATGCACTGGTCGGGCGCGGTGTCCATCAGGTCTTCGTGCCCGTCCTTGGGCGCGGTGAACGGATGGTGCACGGCCACCCAGCGGTCGGCTTCTTCGTCATGTTCGAACATCGGGAAGTCGACCACCCACAGCGGCGCCCAGCGGTCTTCGAACAGGCCCTTGCCGCGTCCGAATTCGCTGTGGCCGATCTTCACGCGCAGCGCGCCCATGGCGTCGTTGACCACCTTGGCCTTGTCGGCGCCGAAGAACAGCAGGTCGCCGTTCTGCGCGCCGGTGCGCTGCAGCACCTCGTTCAGCGCGGCGTCGTGCAGGTTCTTGACCACCGGGCTCTGCAGGCCTTCACGGCCCTTGGCCAGGTCGTTGACCTTGATCCAGGCCAGGCCCTTGGCGCCGTAGATCTTGACGAACTCGGTGTAGCCGTCGATCTCGCCGCGGCTCATCTCGCCGCCGCCGGGCACGCGCAGGGCCACCACGCGGCCACCCTTGGTGGTGGCGGGGGTGGAGAAGACCTTGAAGTCGACGTCCTTCATCACCTCGGTCAGCTCGGTGAACTCGAGCTTGACGCGCAGGTCGGGCTTGTCCGAGCCGAAGCGGTGCATCGCCTCGGCATAGGTCATCACCGGGTACTCGGGCAGCTCCACGTCCAGCGTCTTCTTGAAGACCTGGCGGATCATGTTCTCGGTGATGGCGCGGATCTCGACTTCCGTCAGGAACGAGGTTTCCAGGTCGATCTGCGTGAACTCGGGCTGGCGGTCGGCACGCAGGTCCTCGTCGCGGAAGCACTTGGTGATCTGGTAGTAGCGGTCGAAGCCGGCCACCATCAGCAGCTGCTTGAACAGCTGCGGGCTTTGCGGCAGCGCGAAGAACATGCCGTCGTTCACGCGGCTGGGCACCAGGTAGTCGCGCGCGCCTTCGGGCGTGCTCTTGGTGAGCATCGGCGTCTCGATGTCGATGAAGCCGTTCTCGTCCAGGTACTTGCGCACTTCCATCGCCACGCGGTAGCGCAGCATCAGGTTGTTCTGCATGTACGGGCGGCGCAGGTCGAGCACGCGGTGCGTCAGGCGGGTGGTTTCCGACAGGTTCTCGTCGTCCAGCGGGAACGGCGGCGTGACGCTGGCGTTCAGCACTTCCAGCTCATGGCACAGCACCTCGATCTTGCCGCTGGTGAGGTTGGCGTTCTCGGTGCCGGCCGGGCGCGGGCGCACCAGGCCCACCACCTTCAGGCAGAACTCGCTGCGCACGCCTTCAGCCGTCTTGAACATCTCGGCGCGGTCAGGGTCGCACACCACCTGCACCACGCCTTCACGGTCGCGCAGGTCGATGAAGATCACGCCGCCGTGGTCGCGGCGACGGTGGGCCCAGCCCATCAGCGTCACGGTCTGGCCCATCAGGGCTTCGCTGACGAGGCCGCAGTAAGTGGTTCTCATTGAATCTCTCCGGAATGCTTGGCGGATCTATCGGGCGCCTTCAGTGGCAGGCCCGGGTCAACAGATGGCGCTGGCGGCAGAACAGGGCCGCGTGGGGCTGGGCGCGTGCCAGGCGCTCAGCCCGCCAGATTTCGTTCCACCTCGGGCGCGGGCGGCTCGGCGGTGGCGGGCGGCAGCACCACCACCGGCGGGCTGGGTGGCACGGGGGGCATGGCCGAAGGCGGCGGCGACACCACGCCCATCGAGATGATGTACTTCAGCGCTTCGTCCACGCTCATGCGCAGCGGCACCACCTCGCCGCGCGGCACCATCAAAAAGAAGCCGGACGTGGGGTTGGGCGTGGTGGGCACGTACAGGCTCACATGCTCGCCGGCCAGCCGCGCGGCCACCTCGCCGCCGGGGCGGCCGGTGATGAAGGCGATGGTCCAGGAGCCGGCGCGCGGGTACTGCACCAGCACGGCTTCGCGGAAGGCGTTGCCGTTGCTGGAGAACAGCGTGTCGGACACCTGCTTGACCGAGCTGTAGATCGACTTGACGATGGGGATGCGGTTCAGCACCCGGCCGCCCTGGTGCAGCGCCCACTGCCCGGCGATGTTGGTGGCGAACACCCCGGTGAGCAGCAGCATCAGCCCCACGAAGATGAAACCGAGGAACGGGATCTGGCGCAGCGCTTCGATCGGGCCGTGCAGCGCGCCGGGCAGCACCACCTGGGTGGTGCTGAGGATCCAGCCGAAGACGCCGTCCATCATGCCCAGCACGGCATGCAGCACCCACACGGTCACGGCCATGGGCAGCCAGACCAGCAAGCCGGCGATCAGGTATTTCTTCAAGGGGGGCTTTCGGTCGCCGCGTTCAGGCGGCGCTGCCGCCGCCACCGCTGCCACTGCCGCTGGCGGGCGACGGAGCAGGCGCTGCCGGCGCAGGCGACGGTGCGGCAGCCGGCTTGGCGGCATCGGCCGCTGGCGCGGCGGGCGCCGCAGCCGCGGACTCGCCGGAGGCGGCCGGCTTGGCAGCCCCACCCGAGCCGTTGCGGAAATCGGTGACGTACCACCCGGAGCCCTTGAGCTGGAAGCCGGCGGCCGTGACCTGTTTTTCGAAGGCCTCGGCCCCGCAGGCCGGGCAGGTGGTCAGCGGCGGGTCGGACAGCTTGCGCAGCACGTCTTTCGTATGGCCGCATTCGGCACAGCGATAGGCGTAGATCGGCATGACAAACCCTTGGATGAGCGCGTTGACGCGTAAGAACGGAACCCGCGATTCTAGCGGGCGCCGGCGTCAGAGCATCTGCAGCAGCTGCATGCCCAGCGCACCCAGGCCAAAGCCCACGCCCGTCCAGACCACGGCCTGCAGCAGCCGGTTGGTGCGGCGCTGCTCGATCACCAGCTCGCGCAGCGCCCTCGCCTCGTCGGCATGGGACGAGGCGCGCAGGCTGTGGTGCAGCAGCCGCGGCAGCTCGGGCAGCAGCTGGGCGTAGCGCGGCGCCTCGTTCTTCACCCGCTCCACCAGGCCGCGCCAGCCGATCTGTTCGTTCATCCAGCGCTCCAGGAAGGGCTTGGCCGTGGCCCACAGGTCCAGGTCGGGGTCGAGCTGGCGGCCCAGGCCTTCGACGTTGAGCAGCGTCTTTTGCAGCAGCACCAGCTGCGGCTGGATCTCGACGTTGAAGCGGCGCGAGGTCTGGAACAGGCGCATCAGCACCTGGCCCAGCGAGATGTCCTTCAGCGGCCGGTCGAAGTGCGGTTCGCACACCGCGCGGATCGCGCTTTCCAGCGCATCGACCCGGGTTTCGGGCGGCACCCAGCCGCTTTCCACGTGCAGCTCGGCCACGCGCTTGTAGTCGCGGCGGAAAAAGGCGATGAAGTTCTGCGCCAGGTATTCCTTGTCGTTCTCGGTCAGCGTGCCGATGATCCCGAAGTCGAGCGCGATGTAGTTGCCGAAGGTCATCGGCGCCAGGCTCACCTGGATGTTGCCGGGATGCATGTCGGCGTGGAAAAAGCCGTCGCGAAACACCTGGGTGAAGAAGATGGTCACGCCGTCGCGCGCCAGCTTCTTGATGTCCACGCCCGCATCGCGCAGCCGCTCGACCTGGCTGATGGGCACACCGTGCATGCGCTGCATCACCATCACCGTGGGCGTGCACAGGTCCCACACCATCTCGGGCACCAGGCACAGGCCCAAATCCTGCATGTTGCGCCGCAGCTGGGCCGCGTTGGCCGCCTCGCGGATCAGATCGAGCTCGTCATGCAGGTAGATATCGAACTCCGCCACCACCTCCCGCGGCTTCAGGCGCTTGCCGTCCACGCTCACGCGCTCCACCCAGCGGGCCAGCTTGTGCAGCAACGCCAGGTCGTCCTCGATCACGTCCAGCATGCCCGGGCGCAGCACCTTGACCGCCACCTCACGGCCTGACAGCAGCGTGGCGAAGTGCACCTGCGCGATGGACGCGCTGGCCACCGGCACCGGGTTGAATTCCTGGAACACGGCCGACAGCGGCTTGCGCAGCGCGCGCTCGACCAGCGTCACGGCCAGCTCGCCCGGGAACGGCGGCACGTCGTCCTGCAGCTTGGCCAGCTCGTCGGCCACGTCGCGCGGCAGCAGGTCGCGCCGGGTGGACAGCACCTGCCCGAACTTCACGAAGATGGGCCCCAGCCGCTCCAGCGCCATGCGCAGCCGCGCGCCGCGCGGTGCATCGAAACGGCGGCCCAGGGTCACGATGCGCGCCAGCGCGCGCACCCACCCCTGCCGGAAGCCCGACAGGGCAATGTCGTCCACCCCAAAGCGCAGCAGCGTGACGACAATCAGCAGCAGCCTGGCAAGACGCCTCATCGGGCGGCGCTCACGGCCGGCCACCACGCCAGCGTGCAGCCCCATCGGCCACGGCGCCGATGGCCATTCGCAGCCCGCGCACCAGGCCACGGCCGACGTTGGCCACTTCGTGCGCCAGGCGCGGGTCGATCACGCGGGCCAGGTCGGCTTCCACGTCCCAGCGCACGTTGTCCACCAGCCAGTTGACGTCGGCGGCCAGCGCGGCGTCGCCCT
>NZ_CAXFDV010000557.1:0-5992 GCF_964001545.1 uncultured Aquincola sp. | reverse complement strand
GTGGCGGCCGAAACCCCGACCAACACCGGTCTGGTGGTGCTGGCCGGCGAGATCACCACCCAGGCCAACGTCGACTACATCCAGGTGGCGCGCGACACCATCAAGCGCATCGGCTACGACAACACCGAGTACGGCATCGACTACAAGGGCTGCGCGGTGCTGGTGGCCTACGACAAGCAGAGCAACGACATCGCCCAGGGCGTGGACCGCGCCAGCGACGACTACCTGAACATCGGCGCCGGCGACCAGGGCCTGATGTTCGGCTACGCCTGCGACGAGACGCCCGAGCTGATGCCCGCGCCGATCTACTACGCCCACCGGCTGGTGGAGCGCCAGGCCCAGCTGCGCAAGGACGGCCGCCTGCCCTTCCTGCGCCCTGACGCCAAGAGCCAGGTGACGATGCGCTACGTGGACGGCAAGCCGCACAGCATCGACACCGTGGTGCTGAGCACCCAGCACAGCCCCGACCAGAGCGAGACGGCCACGAAGATGAAGGCCTCGTTCACCGAAGCCGTGATCGAAGAGATCATCAAGCCGGTGCTGCCCAAGGAGTGGCTGCAGGACACCAAGTACCTGATCAACCCGACCGGCCGCTTCGTCATCGGCGGCCCGCAGGGCGACTGCGGCCTGACCGGCCGCAAGATCATCGTCGACACCTACGGCGGCGCCTGCCCGCACGGCGGCGGCGCCTTCTCGGGCAAGGACCCGACCAAGGTGGACCGCAGCGCGGCCTATGCCGCCCGCTACGTGGCCAAGAACATCGTGGCGGCCGGCCTGGCGCGCCAGTGCCAGATCCAGGTGGCCTACGCCATCGGCGTGGCCCGCCCGATGAACGTGACCGTGTACACCGAAGGCACCGGCGTCATCCCCGACGACAAGATCGCCGCGCTGGTGCAGGAGCACTTCGACCTGCGGCCCAAGGGCATCATCCAGATGCTGGACCTGCTGCGGCCGATCTATGCCAAGACGGCGGCTTATGGCCACTTCGGCCGCGAAGAGCCGGAGTTCACGTGGGAAAGAACCGATAAGGCTGCGGCCCTGCGGGCCGCAGCGGGGCTGTAAAGCCCCCAGCGCGCAGCGCTGCATCGGTTCTTGGGCGCAACTCATATCGCGCCAGCGATGTGAGTGGAGACCAACGCACGGACAAGGCGGCGGCGCTGCGCGCAGCGGCCGGTCTGTAACTGCTGACAGGCCTCGCGCCACAATCCACGGCACCGCTCACCCCGGTGCCGTTTTCCATGGCGGCACCCGTTGCCCTCCATGACCGCATCCCTCGGCCGCACCGGCCTGGCGCTCTACTCGGCGGCCCTCATCGGGCTGCTTGTCCTCTCGGGCATCCGCCCCTACGAAGCCGGCACCTGGGCCATGGAAGTGGCGCCGGTGGCCATCGTGCTGCCGGTGCTGTGGTTCACCCACCGGCGCTTTCCGCTCACGCCGCTGCTGTATGCGCTGATCTTTGCGCATGCCGCAGTGCTGATGCTCGGCGGCCACTACACCTATGCCCGCGTGCCGCTGGGCGAATGGGCGCGCGAAGCCTTCGACCTGCAGCGCAACCACTACGACCGGCTGGGCCACCTGATGCAGGGCTTCGTGCCGGCCATCGCCGCGCGCGAGCTGCTGCTGCGCCACACGCCGCTGCGGCCCGGCGGCTGGCTGTTCACCCTGGTCACCGCGGTGGCGCTGGCCATCAGCGCGATCTACGAGTTGATCGAGTACGCCGCCGCGGTGGCCCTGGGCGCGGGCGCCGACGAGTTCCTGGCCACCCAGGGCGACCCCTGGGACACGCAGAAGGACATGCTGATGGCCTGGATCGGGGCCCTGCTGGCGCAGTGGCTGCTGGCCCGTTGGCACGACGCGCAGCTGCGCCGCCTGGCCAGCACGCCGCAGCCATGAGCCGCGCCAGGCCGGTCACGCTGGACGACCTGCGCCGCCATGCGGTGGCGCGCACGCTGTTCCGGCCCACCACGCTGATCGACGCCATCCGGCGGCTGGGCTTCGTGCAGGCCGACCCCATCCGCGCGCCGGCCCGCGCGCAAGACCTGACGCTGCGCCACCGGGTGCGCGACTACCGCGCCGGCGACCTGGAGCAACGCTACCCCCGCCTGCCGGTGGAAGAAGACGCGCTGGTGAACTACGGCTTTCTGCCGCGCGAACACCTGGCGCTGATGCACCCGCGCACCGCCCGCCGCACCTGGGACGCCGACACCCAACGCCGCGCCGCCAGCGTGCTGGCCTTCATCCGCGAGCAGGGGCCCTGCCACCCGAAGGCGGTGCAGGCGGCCTTCAACCACGGCCGCACCGCCAATGCCTGGGGCGGGCAGAGCAATGCCGTGACCCATCTGCTGGACGGCATGCACTACCGCGGCCTGCTGCGGGTGGCGCGGCGCGATGCGGGCGTGCGGGTGTACGCAGTGGCCACCCATGCCGGCGACGACCGCCCGCCTGCCGAACGCGCCGCCGCGCTGCTGCGCCTGGTGCTGGACAAATACGCCCCGCTGCCCACCCGCAGCCTGGGCCAGCTGGTGAGCTACCTGGGCTACGGCGCGCCGCAGCTGCAGGTGGAACTGCGCAAGGCCCTGGGCGATGCCCGCCGGCTGTGGCCCAGCGTGGTGATCGACGGCGTGACCTGGCTGTGGCCCGAAGGCGAGAACCCCCGCAGCGCCCGCCATGCGCCCGCCGACGAGGTGCGGCTGCTGGCGCCCTTCGACCCCATCGTCTGGGACCGGCTGCGCTTCGAGCTGCTGTGGGGCTGGGCCTATCGCTTCGAGGCCTACACCCCGGCGCCGCGGCGGCGCTGGGGCTACTACGCGCTGCCGCTGCTGTGGCGCGACCGGGTGGTGGGCTGGGCCAACGTCGGCCTGCAGCAGGGTCAGTTGACGCCGGCCATCGGCTTCATCGACGGCCAGCCGCAGGATGCCGGCTTCGCCCCCGCGGTGGACGAAGAACTGCAGCGCATGCACCAATTTCTGGCACGAGACATCTGATCTGCGCCGGGCGCGGCGCCCTCCTACACCGCCAGAACCTGCGCGCCGATGGGCTCTGCCCAGGGGCGGCGTTGCAATGCGTCACCCGCGCAGTCAGGCGGGCCCGATCGACATTCCAGCGCCAACGCTCTTTGCCCACCATGACCACCGCCGCCAAGAAAAAGCGCCCGCCCCCGTCCCACATCGACGTTGCCGAGCCGGCCAAGCCGGCCCGCCGCCGCGCCGACGGCGTGGGGGCCGCGCCAGCCCCGGCCCGCCGCTTCAAGATCGACTGCACGCTGGGCTACCAGCTGGAACAGGCCACCAGCTTCCTGTTCCAGATCCATGCCCAGCATGGCCGCGACCAGCAGGTGCTGGCCGAGGCGCTGACGCTGGACCCCAGCATTGCCAGCCATGTGTTCCCCGACCCGCTGGAACACCACCGCTTCCTGCGGCTGCAGGCGCCGGCCGGCGCCTTCACCGTGCACTACGCCGCCACCGTGCTGGTGGAGCCGCGGGTGTGGAACACCGCCGCCGCCGAAGTGCCGGTGAACGAGTTGCCCGACAGCGTGCTGCACCACCTGATGCCCACCCGCTATTGCGAAAGCGACCTGCTGGGCAACGCCGCCTTCAAGATGTTCGGCCAGCATCCGCCGGGCTACCAGCGGGTGCAGGCCATCAGCGACTGGATCCACGACAACGTGGACTACAAGGTGGGCTCCACCACCGCCACCAGCACCGCGGTGGACGTGTTCCGCCAGCGGGCCGGCGTGTGCCGCGACTTCGCGCACCTGGGCGTCACCTTCTGCCGCGCGCTCAACATCCCGGCGCGGCTGGTGGTGGGCTACGCCAAGTTCCAGGAACCGCCGCCCGACTTCCATGCCGTGTTCGAGGCCTACCTGGGCGGCGAGTGGATGCTGTTCGACCCCACGCGCATGTCGCCTGTGGAAGACCTGGTGCGCATCGCGGCCGGCCGCGATGCCAAGGACGTGGCCTTCTCCACCATCTTCGGGCCGGTGCAGATGTTGAACATGGCGCCGCTCATTGAAGAGGAAAAGCCGAGCGCCGACTGAGCGTGCCGGCCGGCTGCCTGGTCAAGGCAGGGGCCGCTGACGGGTCGCCAGCAGCGAGCCCAACGCCAGCGCCCCCGCCGACAACACGAAGCCACGCGCCAGCCCGCCCGCCCCATCGGCCACCCAGCCGGTGATGCTGGGCCCCACGATCTGCCCCGCCGCAAACACGATGGTGAAGGCGCTGATGCCGGCCGGCCACGCGGCCGGCGGCAGGTTGTGGCGCACGAAGGCGGTGGTGCCCGCCACCACCGACAGGAACACCGCGCCGAACAAGGCGCCCGAGGCGAACACCGCCGCCGGATGCGCACTGAGCACAGGCAGCAGCGTGGCCAGCGCCAGCAGACCGTTGAGCAGCGCCAGCGGCTGGCCGCCCTTGAAGCGCTGCAGCAGCCCGGCCCACAGCCAGGAAGACGCCACCACGCCCAGCCCCAGCAGCACGTAGAAGGCGACGATGAGGCCCGGCGGCAACCCTTGCTCGCGCAGCAGCGTGACCACGAAGGTCATGTAGCCGATGTAGCCCAGCCCGAACATCAGGTACGCGCCAAGCGCCCAGGCAAAGCGCGGCCATCGGGCCGCCTGGCGCGCGCCGGCGGCCGAGGGGTGGGCCGCCAGCGCGCCGGTGGCCACGGCGGTGAGCACGGTGCACAGCGCCGCCAGAGCGCCCAGCGCCAGCCAGGCCTGCTGCCACGCATGCGCCACGGCGGCGCCGGCCAGCGGCGGCACCACCAGGGCCGAGGCCACGATGCCGATGCCGGTGCCGCCGTAGTAGAGCCCCAGCACCAGCCCGGGCCGCGCCGAGCCCTGTGCCAGCCGCGCCGCCAGCAGCCCGCCAGCCACGAAGGTGGCCGCGCTGGCTACGCCGGTGGCCAGCCGCAGCGCGAACAGCCCGGCTTCGGCCAGCACCACACCATGCAGCGCCAGCGCCACCGCGGCGGCGCCGCCGCCGGCCAGCATCACCCGCCGCGCGTCCCAGCGCCCCAGCACACGCGGCAGCAGCAGGGCGCCCAGCAGGTAGCCGGCGGCGTTCACCGTGTTCATCGCGCCAGCGGTGAAGTAGCTCCAGCCCAGGTCGGCGCGCATCGGCGGCAGCAGCAGCGCGTACGAAAAGCGCGCCAGGCCCAGCGACACCGCCGCGGCCAGCGCCAGCGCAAAGGCGGTGCCCAGGCCCGCGGGCCGTGCAGCCGCCGTGGGGGCCCCGGCCGGCCCGCGCCCGCTCACCCGCGCCGCGCCTGCAGCAGCCGCTCGGCCACTTCGGCAAAGCCGGCGCCGCGTTCGCCCTGCGTGAGGTAGGCCGGCCAGGTGTGCAGCTCGGCCGCAAAGCGCATCAGGTTGGCCACGCCCACGCTCAATGCAAAGCGGCCGAACATCGCCTGGTCGTTGGTGCTGTCGCCCACGTACACCCAGCGGCCCACCTCGGCCGCCAGCTCGCGGCCGAACAGAGTGCGCAGCATCCAGCAGGCGCCGCTCCATTTGTCGTGCTCGCCGAACCAGCCGTTGATGTGGATGGAGCTGACGCTGCAGTGCATGCCCTCTTCGCGCATCACGCGCACCACCTCGTCGATGGCGGCGGGTGGCAGGTGGCTGAACTCGCTGTGGTCGATGGCGATGTCGGTCACCCGGCCGGCGCTGTCTTGGGCCAGCGTGGCGCCCGGCACTTCGCGCAGCACGCGGGCGGCTGCTGCCTGCAGGCGCGGCGTGTTGGCTCGGCGGGTGGCTTCGTCCTGCGCGTACACGGTGCGCCAGCCGTCGGCCTCACGCAGCAGCGCCACCGCGCCGTTTTCGGCCGCCACCGCACGCAGCGGCCAGGTGGCCGCCAGTTCGCGGCTCCAGCCCAGCGGCCGGCCGGTGATGGCGATCACGGGCACGCCGGCCGCGTGCAGGGCTTGCAGCGCGGCCAGCGCGGGCGGGTCGATGGCGCCCCCCTCGGTCAGGGTGTCGTCGATGTCGGTGAACACG
>NZ_CAXFDV010000556.1:0-1901 GCF_964001545.1 uncultured Aquincola sp. | reverse complement strand
CTTGTCGGCCACCAGGCGGGCGCCGTCGGCGGCTTCTTCACCCACCGCCGCATCGGCTTCCTGGCCGGGCTCACGCGGCGGCTGGAAGTTGTAGTCCTCATAACCCGCGAAGTCGACGCTGCGCTCGCGCCACAGCGCACTCAGCTGCACCGGGGCCTTGGCCACGCCACCGCCCGACAGGTGGGTGAGTTGCACCGCCAGCGGCAGGCTCTTGGGTGCCACCAGCGGGCCGGCGGGCGCGCTCAGCCGCGCATCGACCAGGGGCACGCGAAAGGCCTCGACCCGGAAGCTGCCGCTGGACCAGGCGCGGTCGCCGCGCAGCAGTTCCACTTCGTACTGGCCCAGCTTGGCGGTGGTGGGCACGGCCCAGTCGGCGGTGGCATGGCGGCCTTCGGCCTGCCAGGTCAAGGCCTGCTCGTAGCGGGTGTCGCTGCCCACGTGGGTGATGCGCATGCGCGTGGGCCGCTCGGCCACCGGCAGGGCTTGCAGGCCGCGGCCGGTTTCGGTACGCAGCAGGTGCTTCATGTGCACGGTCTCGCCCACGCGCAGCAGCGTGCGGTCGAACACGGTGTGGGCGCGCAGCGTGGGGCCTTCGGCCACGTCGTCGGGGCTGCCGGTGGGCAGGTTGAAGCGCCAGGGCTCGATGCCGCGGTTCCAGTCGCTGAACACCCACGACAGGTCGTCGCCCGCGCGGGCGGTGATGAACAGGACGCCGCTGTCGGCCAGGCAGGCCTCGCCACGACGTTCGTCCACCAGCGGCGCATCGATGCGGGCCACGCCGTCAGCGCCGGTGCGGCCTTGCCACAGCAGGTTGCCGCGGCAGTCGTTCACCGCCACCTGCGCATCGGCCACCGGGCGGCCGCGGTCCAGCCGCGTCACCCACACCACGCTCGATTCACTGCCGTGCTTGAAGTGCACGGCCAGGTGGGTGGCCAGCACGCCGGTGCGCACGTACATGGTCTTGCCCTCGGGCAGCAGTTGCCGGCCGAGTTGGGGCGAGGCGACTTCGACCACGTGGTAGCCGGCACCGGCCAGCGGCAGGCCGATCACTTCGGTATCACCCGTTCGGCCGCTGGCCGCGGGCAGTTGCAGCTGCGTGGTGCTGCTGGCCGCCTGCAGCAGCGGCAGGCTGCGGGTGGCCACTTGCCGTTCACGCACGATGGTGCGGCTGCGGCCTTCGTCGTCGGTTTCGGTCACCCGCTCTTTCCACTGGCTTTGCGGCAGCCCGGCTTCCTTGGCCGTCAGCGTGTTCTCGTGATAGCGGGCCACACGGCCGATCCAGCGCAGCAGCTCGGCATCGGGCGTGGCGGCGTCCAGCCGCTTGACGGTGGCGGTGCCGCGCGCCTGCGGGCCCAGCAGGTCAGCCTGCACATGGCGCAGCGTGAGGGGCAGCACCGCCTGCGCGCCTTCCAGCTCCAGAATGCCGAAGGGCGCGGCGGCGAACTTGGCCAGCGGCGGCATCGGGCCGGTGGCCACCGCCATTGGAAAGGCGGCGGCATTGGCCAGCGGGCGGCCGCTGTCGTCGGCCAGCGGCGTGGGCAGCGTGAGGGTGAAGCGGGTGTCGGGCGGCAGCGGCGCCTTGAACTGCACCGAGCGCACGGCATCGTCGCCCGCTTCGAGTTCGGGCTGCAGTGCGTTGCCTTGGGCCGGCTGCAGGCGGATGGCGGCGGCCTGCGCACGCGGCACCGGGGCCGAGAAGTTGAGCACCATAGCCTGCAGCGGCAGGCAGCCGGCATCGGCCCGCTCGCGCTGGCAAGTGAAGTCGGCCGCAAAGCGCGCGCGCACCGTGTATTCAAAGCGCTGCGGCGTGCGGGTGAGCACCTGCGGGTTGTCGGCCGAGGCAATGCCGCTGCCCCACACCAGGCGCATGCGCGCTTCGGCCGGCAGCGGGCGCTGGCAGG
>NZ_CAXFDV010000555.1:0-6483 GCF_964001545.1 uncultured Aquincola sp. | reverse complement strand
ACTTTGCGCGTGAAGGGCAGCCGGGGACGGACGCCTGACAGGCGGCGCGAGCCGGCACCCGGCTTGCCGTGGCGGTGGCACCCATTCAGCGGAGCCATCGCCATGCATCCAAAACCGATCCAGCCCTTCGTCGCCCAGGCGGCCGACACACCCGTGCCGGCACGCCGCCAACTGATCGCCGGCGCCGCCGTCACGGCCGCCGCCGCCCTGCTGCCCTTGCGCCGCGCGGTGGCCCAGACAGCCGCACGCGGCGGCGACTGGCTGGCCATGGTCAAGGCCCAGCACCTCCTGGTGGACCAGACCTTCAAGGAGCTGCTGGACAGCACCGACAAGACCTTTCTGCGGCGCCAGCGGCTGCAGCGCACGCTGGCCTACCAGCTCACCGCCCACTCGGTGGCCGAAGAGAACGTGCTGTACCCGGCCATCGCCCGCCTGGGCCTGGTGACAGAGGCCGACAAGCTGTACCTCGACCAGGCCCATGCGAAGGTGATGAATGCCGAACTGGAACTCACCAACGTGCAGGAAAGCGGCGCCTGGCAGGAGAAGGTGAGCGCGCTGCAGGCCGCCGTGCTGCAGCATGCCCGCCAGGACGAAGAAGCCAGGCTCTACCCGCAGCTGCAGCAGAAGCTGGACGCCACCACCAACGCGGTGCTCACCGCCGCCTTCGCGCGCGAGTTTGCGTCGGTGCACCCCGAAAAGGGCCTGCCGCTGGCGCCGCCGCCGGTGGCCTCGCCTTCGCGCGGCGGCTGAAGCGCCCGGCCCTTCAGGGCGCGCGAAAGACCATCACCTTCAGCGCCCGGTCGGCCGACACGTCGGCAAACACCGGCGGGTTGACCACCCGTTCCACGAAGCTCATCGAGGGCGCCTCGGCCTGCATGCCCTGCAGCAGGAAGTCGGCGCCCAGCTTGGGCGTGTTCAGACACAGCAGGGCCAGCCCGCCGGGCGCCAGCAGCTCGGGCAGCCGGCGCATCACGCGCGGGTAGTCCTTGGGCGCCATGAAGCTGCCCTTCTGGTGGCTGGGCGGGTCGGCCACGATCAGGTCGTAAGGTGCACCGCGCTTGATCTTGCCCCAGGAGGTGAAGATGTCGTGCGGCAGAAAGGCCGCCCGTGCATCGATGCCGTTGAGCCGGTGGTTGCGCTGGCCGATGGACAGCGCGCCGCCGGCCATGTCCACATTGGTCACATGCCCGGCGCCGGCCTGCAGCGCCGCCACCGAAAACGCGCAGGTGTAGGCAAACAGGTTGAGCACGCGGCCACCCGGCTGCTGCTGCGCCCAGCGCCGCACCCAGCGCCGGCCTTCGGCCATGTCCAGGAAGAAACCGTGGTTCTGCCCGCGCAGCAGGTGCACGCCGTAGCGGGCGCCGTCTTCTTCCACCACATGCTCGGTGGGCACTTCGCCGGCCATCAGCCGGTTGGTGGCGCGCGACTCGTCACGCTGCTGGAACACCCAGTTCAACGGCTCGCCTGGGGCCACCTGCTGCCAGCGCGCGGCCAGCGCCTCGCCAATGGTTTGCAGCGCCGCCTCTTCCACCGGCGCAAAGCTGGTGAACAGCCACACCGGCGGATAGGCATCGAGCGTGAACGCTTCGCAGCCCGGGTACAGGCCGCCGCGGCCATGGAAGTGCCGGCCGGCCTGGGTGGGCCTCGGCAGCGTGGCGATGGTGTCGAGCAGGGCTTGCATGGGCGTCGGGGCGTCGGTCGGGCGGCAGGGTGGGCGAGTGTAGGCAAGCCGCAACCGCCGGCCACCGCCGCACGCACGCTGCATCGCGGCGCCGTCGCGCCTGCCGCGGCAGGCTGTCCTACAGCCGCCGGACCGCGCCCTGCGTGAAATGAGGGAACGCGGCAAGCCGCCGCATCCGGAGGTGAACCATGCTGAGATCTTTGGCCTTGATCACCGTGGCCGCGCTGGCCGCCGCGAGTGCCGCCGCCCAGACCACCGACCTGGTGGCCTACAAGGGCACCAACGCCATCCGCCTGACCGATGCCGCCTGCACCGACGCGACGGTGCTGGAGCGCATCGACCCCGAAGCCCGCCCCTACTTCCGCAGCGCCTGGGCCACGGTCAATGGCAAGCGCTACAACGCCTGCTGGGGCGCGCTGCCGGTGGCCGTGCTGCTGGTGTATGAAGACGGCGACCAGGGCATGGTGCCGCTGAGCGCGCTGCAGGTGCCGGTGGACATCTGACGGATCAAGTGGTGGAGGGCTGCCTGGGGATATAAGCGTCCCCACGGCGGCGCTCATGGTTACAAGGCATCATCCGCCAACTTTGGGCCGCAGCGGCGGTGTTCACACCCGCCCTGCCCCCCGATGGCTGGCCGGCCACGCTTGCGTGCGCCGGCCTTCGCGCTGCTCGGCAGTTCTCAGGCAGCCCTTGCAACCCATTCGCAGAGAACGTCCATGACCACCCTCCACATCAACGGCCAGCCGCAAGCGCTGGACGTGACCGACGACATGCCGCTGCTGTGGGCCGTGCGCGATGTCGCCGGCCTCACCGGCACCAAGTTCGGCTGCGGCATCGC
Source organism: uncultured Aquincola sp. (assembly GCF_964001545.1). NCBI lineage: Bacteria > Pseudomonadati > Pseudomonadota > Betaproteobacteria > Burkholderiales > Sphaerotilaceae > Aquincola > uncultured Aquincola sp. The sequence goes on along the minus strand of NZ_CAXFDV010000555.1, from coordinate 3,964 downwards.
CATGTGCGGCGCCTGCACCGTGCACCTGGATGGCGAAGCCATCCGCTCCTGCGTCACGCCCGTGGCCGCCTGCACCGGCAAGCGCGTGGTCACCATCGAAGCGATCGAGAACGACCCCGTGGGCCAGCGCGTGCAGGCCGCCTGGCGCGAGCTGGACGTGGTGCAGTGCGGCTACTGCCAGTCGGGCCAGGTGATGCAGGCCACCGCGCTGCTGCGCAGCAACCCCAACCCGTCTGATGCCGACATCGACGCCGCGATGAGTGGCAACGTGTGCCGCTGCGGCACCTACAACCGCATCCGCGCCGCCATCAAGCTGGCCGCTTCGCGCAAGGGAGCCTGAGCATGAGCGCGCTGATGAACACCCTGCCCCGCCGCAGCTTTCTGAAGTTCGGCGCCGCCGCCGGTGGCGGCCTGATGGTGAGCTTTGCGTTGCCGCTGCGCGCGCAGACCGACCGCAAGGAAAAGCCGGCCGAAGCCGCCGTCGGCCACGCCGCCGAAAAGGCCACCGGCGAAGCCGGCGCGCTGGCCCACAACGCCTTCATCCGCATCGACCGCGAAGGCGTGGTCACGCTGGTGATGCACAAGGTGGAGATGGGCCAGGGTACCTACACCTCGATGCCGATGCTGCTGGCCGAAGAGCTGGAAGTCGACGTCACCAAGGTGAAGCTGGAACATGCGCCGCCCGACAACGAACGCTACGGCGACCCGCTGCTGGGCGGCCAGGTGACCGGCGGTTCCACCTCGGTGCGTGGCGCCTGGGTGCCGCTGCGCAAGGCGGGCGCCAGCGCCCGCACCGTGCTGGTGGCCACCGCGGCCGACCGCTGGGGCGTGCCCGCGGCCGACTGCAGCGTGCGCAACGGCGTGGTGACGCACACCGCCAGCGGCCGCAGCCTGCACTACGGCCAGCTGGTGGACGAAGCGGCCCGCCGCCCGGCCCCGGCCGACGTCAAGCTCAAGCCCGCCAAGGACTTCAAGCTCATCGGCACGCCGGTCAAGCGACTGGATTCGCCCGAGAAGGTCAACGGCCGCGCGCACTTCGGCATCGACGTGCGGCTGCCCGGCATGCTGGTGGCCACGGTGGCTGCTTCGCCGGTGGTGGGCGGCAAGCTCAAGAGCGCCGATGACGCCAAGGCGCTGGCCGTCAAGGGCGTGCGCCAGGTGCTGAAGATCGACAACGCGGTGGCGGTGGTGGGCGACCACATGTGGGCCGCCAAGCAAGGCCTGGCCGCCCTGGCCCCCACCTGGGACGACGGCGCCAACGCCGGCTTCACCAATGCCAAATTGGTGGCCGACATGCAGGCCGCCGCCGCCAAGCCCGGTGCCGTGGCCCGCAACGACGGCGATGCCGGCCAGGCCTTTGCACAGGCACAAGGCCGCAAGCTGGAAGCGGTGTACGAGCTGCCCTTCCTGGCCCACGCCACGATGGAGCCGATCAACACCACGGTGCTGCTGCAGGCCGACGGCTGCGACATCTACGTGGGCACGCAGGTGCCCACCATCGCGCAGGGCGCGGTGGCCCAACTCACCGGCCTGCCGCTGGACAAGGTGCGCATCCACAACCACCTGATCGGCGGCGGCTTCGGCCGCCGGCTGGAGGTGGATTCGGTGGTGCAGGCCGTGGCCTTTGCCAAGAAGGCCAAGCCGGGCACGCCGATCAAGTTCGTGTGGACGCGCGAAGAAGACATCCAGCACGACATGTTCCGCCCCTACTACTACGACCGGTTGCAGGCCGCGCTCGATGCGCAGGGCCGGCCGGTGTCGTGGTCGCACCGCATCACCGCCTCGTCCATCATGGCGCGCTTTGCGCCGCCGCTGGTCAAGGACGGCGTGGACCCCGATGCGGTGGAAGGCGCCAAGGACCTGCCCTACCAGATCCCGAACGTGAAGGTGGACTACGTGCGGCATGAGCCGCCGGTGCCCACCGCCTTCTGGCGCGGCGTCGGCCCCACGCACAACATCTTCGTGGTGGAAAGCTTCATGGACGAGCTGGCCGCCGCGGCCGGGGCCGATCCGTTCGAGTACCGCCGCGGCCTGCTGGCCAAGGCCCCGCGCGAGCTCCGGGTGCTGGAGCTGGCGGCCGAGAAGGCCGGCTGGAAGACACCGCTCAAGCCCATCGAAGGCAAGCGCGTGGGCCGTGGCATCTCGGTGCAGTTCGCCTTCGGCAGCTACATCGCCCAGGTGGCCGAAGTGGCGGTGGACGGCGAAGGCAATGTGCAGGTGCTGCGCGTGGTGTGCGCGGTGGACTGCGGCCAGGTGATCAACCCCGACACGGTGCGCGCGCAGATCGAGAGCGGCGTCAACTTCGGCATCACCGCCGCGCTGTGGAGCGAGATCACCTTCGACCAGGGCCGGGTGATGCAGAACAACTTCACCGACTACCGCATGCTGCGCATGAACGAGTCGCCGACGATCGAGGTGCACATCATCAACAGCACCGAAGACCCGGGCGGCATTGGCGAGCCCGGCACCTCGGCGCTGGCCCCGGCCGTCACCAACGCGGTGTTCGCGGCCACCGGCCAGCGCATCCGCAAGCTGCCCATCGGCGAGCAGCTGGTCAAGAAGGCCTGATCAGGGCTGCGCGAAGAAGTCGAGGATGGCCGTCATCGCCGGCAGGCGGTAGCGGTCGGCCTCGACCAGCAGCTCATGCCGCGCGCCTTCGATGCGCAGCGGGCACGGCTGCGGCCGCACCGCCGGCTGCAGCCCGGCGCAAAAGGCGGCCTGGCCAGCGGCCGTCACCGCGGTGTCTTCCCCGGCCTGCAGCACCAGCAGCCGGGCATCGATGCGGCCGGCGCCTTCGATCAGCGCGTCCGAGGCCTGGCAGGCCGCCCGCGCCCAGCCGCGCGTGGGGCCGCCCAGCGCCACTTCGGGCCGCTCGGCGATCACCTGTTCCACGATGCCGTGGCGCACGGCCGAATGCGTGAGTTCGTTGCGGCTGTCGTCGAAGGTGCTGGCCTTCCAGCCGGCGTCCAGCAGGCCGGCCCAGCAGGTGGGGCACAGGCCACCGGTGGCCTTGAACCACAGACAGCCGGTGGTCGCGCTGAACAGCACCTTGGCATTGGGCGCATGCATGGGCGAAGACAGCGCCGCCGCGCGGATGACACCCGGGTGCCGCTCCAGGTACAGCGAGGCGATGCCGCCGCCCATCGAGTGCGCCAGCATCAGCAGCGGCCGGCCTGGCGAGCGGGGCTGCACCACCCGGTCGATGAACATCGACAGGTCGGCCACGTAGTCGTCGAAGCTGGCCACATGGCCCTTGTGCGGCTCATCCGGCAGCAGCCGCGGCGACAGGCCCTGGCCGCGGTGGTCCAGCACATACACCGCATAGCCCTGGCGCCACAGGTCGTGCATCACCTCGGCGTACTTCAGCAGCGTCTCGGTGCGGCCGTTGACGATGACCACGCTGGCGCGCGGCTGCGGCGGCTCGGCCAGCGCATAGGCCAGCATCAACCCGCCGGCGCCGGCCAAGCGGCCCTGCTGCACCTGCTGCTGCCAGAAGGGCTGGATCTCGCGGGCCATGCGGGCGGGCAGCTCGGCCTCGGTGGCCAGGCCGTAGGGGTTGGGCGGCAGTGGCCCGGCCGGCTCGGGCGCGGGGGTGGCGTGCTGGCAGGCCGCCAGCGCTGCAGCCAGGGCCAGCACCCACACCTGCCTGCACGCCAGCGCGCCCAGGTGTGCCCACAGACGGGCGCTTGCATCGGTCCACGGCGTCATCGCAACACTCCTCAATCCGGGCGGATCGGCTTGCCCTCGTGCACCAGCGCCAGCTTGCAGGCCATCTGCGCCATGTTGTGCTGGCGTATCCAGCTGCCGCGGCTCAGGTTCACCACGTCGCAGTGCACGCCGGGCCCGCCCTCGGCGCCCCACAGCGGGCCGGGTGTGCAGCCGCTGAAGCGGCTGAGCACCTCGCCTTCCTCGTGCATCTGGAAGATGGCGGCCTGCGCCGGCGCCTGGCCGCGCTGACCGGCGT
>NZ_CAXFDV010000554.1:0-5095 GCF_964001545.1 uncultured Aquincola sp. | reverse complement strand
GCGAGCATTTGCAACGACGAGCGGGCGTCTTTGGGCGTGGTGAGCGGGCTTGAACGAAAGACTCTCACGCTCTCAGCCCAGCGGTTTGTAGATCGGCGGATCGGGCTCCGGAAACACCGGCCGTTCCGGCTGCGGCCGATGCTCCCATTGGCGCAGGCGTTTTTCCTGTCGTGATGCATGGCTGCCGGGACGGTGCTGCGGGTGCTGCTGGGGTTGTGCACGCATGCGGTGGGGGTCCTTGGGGGTTGAGGAAATCCGGTGCAGGGCTCAGCGACGGCGGTTGAGCCACCACAAGGCGCCGGTGAGCGCCGTGGCAAAACCCACCCAGCCGACGAAGGGCAGCGTCAGGCGGCCGGCCGGCCGATCGACCTGGTAAGCAGCCCGCGCGCCAGCCGCGCCGGTGCCCACCATGGCGGCCGCCACCAGCAGGCTGGCCGGCAGATGGCGCGCGCCGAAGAACACCGCGCTCCAGCCGCCGATCAGGAAGACGTTGAGCGCCAGCCAGCCCAGGGCCTGCTGGCGCGCCTGGTGGCGCACCGTGCCCGGGCCGGCGGGCGTGCGCAGCAGCCGGTAGGCGGCCACCGCAAAGCCGCTGTCGATCAGCGTCCACGCGATCGGAATGACCGCATCGGGCGGCTTCCAGGCCGGCGTGCGCAGGCTGGCGTACCAGACCAGGGCACGGGGCCGCTGCGGGCCGAACACCCAGCCGGCGGCCATCGGATACAGCAGCGCGGCACTGGCCACCGCAGCGGCGGCGGCCGGGGGCAGCACGGCCGCTTCGGGCCAGATGGCGCCCGGCTGGCGGGGGACGATCAAACGCGGGCCGACGTTCATGCCGCGGTACTGGCAATCGCCGTGCCGGTGGCCTGATGCACCGGGTTTGCGCTAGCCGCTGGGCAGCAGCTGGGGTGCTGGTTCGGCGCCGGCGCGCCAGGGCAGCAGGCAGGCACGCACCGTGGTCACCGCGGCTTGCAGCGGCATCTCGCGGCCGGCGGCCTGCAGACGGTCGAAGGTGGTGGCACCCAGGGCTTCACGCAGGCGCGCCAGGTGCGGCCCCACCATGGCCGCGATGGCCGGTTGGCGGCGCTGGTGCATGGCGTCGATGCTGGCCTGGGCGGCACCGTACAGCCGGGCCGCCTGCTCCCACTGGCCCTGGGCGGCGGCCCAGCCCACGAAGGTGTCCACCACCATCTGGCCCAGCGACTCGTGGCGGATGTCGTCGGCGATCTCCGCCGCCTCCAGCAGCCGGTCGCGGGCGGTGGCCAGCGCGTCACGGTCGATGTCGATCCAGGCGCAGTTGACCAGGCTGACGCAGCGCTGCGAGGGCGAGCCCTGCGCCCGTGTCAGGGCCAGCGCCTCGTCGAAGTACGGCGCTGCCGCCGGCAGTTGGCGCAGCGCCATGTGCACCACGCCCACGCCCATCACCGCCGGGTGCAGCGCCCCGGGCTCGCCCAGCGGGCGGATGAGCGCCAGCGCCGCCTGGCAATGGCCCAGTGCGGTGTCGCCATCGCCATCGCCCAGGTGGGCCATGCCCAGCATCAGCTGCGACAGCGCCTGCTGCCGGCGTTCGCCCAGCGCATGGGCCATGGCGCGGCTGCGCTCGAGCAGTATTTGCGTGTCCTGGTACAGGCCCAGGAAGTAGGCCATGTCGCCGGCGGCGAACAAGGCCTCGGCGTAGGTTGGCGAAGGCGGGCCATCCACGGCACGCTGCAAGGCCTCTTGCGCCACGCGGTAGCCCAGTTCGGCGATGCCGCGGCTGCGCCAGTAGCCCTGCAGGCAGGCGGTGAGTTCCAGCCCGCAGGCCACGCCCTGGGGCACCTGGCTGCACCAGTCATGGGCCAGCAGCAGGTTCTCGCGCTCGTCGTCCAGCTGCAGCAGCCAGGCGCGCTGGTCGCTGCCCTGCAGCCGCGGAAAGCCGGCCCGCACCCAGCCGGCCATGTACAGCAGGTGCCGGGTGCGCACGGCCGCCCACTCGCCGGCCAGCTGCAGCTGGTCCTGGGCGAACAGGCGCACCGTCTCCAGCAGGTCGTAACGCGAGCCGCCGCCGGGCCGCTGGTGCACCACCACCAGCGACTGGTCGACCAGGGCCGCCAGCTCGTCCAGCACCTCGAATTCGTCGATGCCCTCGCCCACCACCGCGGCCAGCGAAGGCAGCGTGAAGCCGCCGGCAAACACGCCCAGGCAGCGGAACAGCTGCTGCACCTGCGGCGTCAACTGGTCGTAGCTCCACTGGATGATGGAGCGCAGCGTCTGTGGCCGCTGCTGGGCCGGCGCGGCCAGCTTGAGCAGCCGGAAACGGTCGCCCAGGCGGGCATGGATTTCCTGCAAGGACAACACCCGCGCCCGCGCCGCGGCCAGCTCCAGCGCCAGCGGGATGCCATCGAGCCGGCGGCAGATGTCGGCGGCCAGCGCGCTGTCGTACCCGTCGGGGCGAAAGTCGGGCAGGCTCCATTGCAGGCGGTCGATGAACAGGCGCACCGCGTCGTAGCACTCGGGCCGCTGCCGCGACGCCACGGCCGGCGGCGGCGGGCAGCCCAGCGGCGGCAGCGCAAACACCCGTTCGCCCGGCAGGCCCAGCGGCACCCGGCTGGTCGCGATGAAGCGCAGCTGCGGGCTGGCCCGCAGCAGGGTGTCGGCCAGGGCCGCGGCGGCGGCGGCCACGTGCTCGCAGTTGTCCAGCACCACGAGCACGCGGCGGCCGGCCAGCGCCTGCGCCAGGCGCGCGATCAGCGGCTGGCCCGGCTGCTCGACCACGCCGATGGCCGCGCCCAGGGCCAGCGGTACGCGCGACGGGTCCTGCAGCGGCGCCAGGTCGACGAACCACACGCCGTCGGGGTGGTCTGCCAGGCCTTGCTCGGCCAGCTTGAGCGCCATGCGCGTCTTGCCGCAACCGCCGATGGCCACCAGGCTGAGCATCTGCGCGTCGCGCAGCAGATGCCGGCATTCGGCCAGCTCCTGCGCGCGGCCGATGAAGCGGCTGCGTTCAGGCAGCAGGTTGTGGGGCGTGGCGGCCGGGCCCGGTGCCGGCGCGGCGGCCAGCGGCAGGGCGGCCGACGGGCCGGCGTCCGACGGGAGGGCATCGCTGGATGGGTCGGCCTCCGGCATCACGAACCGGTAACCACGGCCCGGCACGGTGGCGATGGCCTGGGCACCCAGCACGCGCCGCAGCGCCGAGATCTGCACCTGCAGGTTGTTTTCCTCGACCACCAGGCCGGGCCATACCTGGTCCATCAGCTCGCCTTTGGAGACCACGCGGTGGCGCTGCTCCACCAGGGTGATCAGCAGGTCGAACGCGCGGGCGCCCAGCGCGATCGGCTGCCCGTCCATCAACAACCTGCGTTCGGCCGGGCGGAGTTCCGCAGAACCGAATCGATACTGCGTCGTCATCCCTGTCCCCCATGGCTTACACCGGCGGCCATGGCGCCCAGGGGCCGTCGGCCCCGGGCGATGACCCCGTGGCATTCATTCTTTCCAGGCCCGGGGCCGTCTGCAAGCCCATCACCAGATTCACCTCCTCACGCCGCCCGCGCGAAGGCCGTCTGTTGCCTGCGTGCCCAATAGGGGTGGCGCGCAAAGCGCATTTCCTGGCAGTACAGCTGCTGGCGCTGCAGGGCATGCTCGTCGAAGGCCTGCCGCAGCAGCCGGTCGTAGGCCGGCAAGGCGCTGCCGTCGCCGGCCTGCAGGCGGCCCAGCGCCTGCGCGGCGTGCAGCCCGCTGGCCAGCGCCACCGTCAGGCCGTGGGCCGACAGCGGGTCGTAGCGGATGGCCGCGTCGCCCACCGCCAGCCAGCCCGGGCCCACGGCGCTGTGCAGGCAGGCGCTGCCGGCGGGCACGCAGGTCGCCGCCGCCTGCCACTGCGCCTGCTGCAGGCGGGCGTGGGTGTGCGGCGCCCGGCGCAGCAGCGCGCGCCAGCCGGCTTCGGTGCGCAGGCCGGGCAGCGGATGCAGGTCGGCATCGGTGAAAAACGCGGTGGACCAGAGGCCGCCCGGCAGCGGCGCGCTGTACCACCAGCCGTCGGCCACGGCCTCGATCAGGCTGCTGCCGTCGTCCATCGTGGTGCCGGCGCGCAACCAGGCCACCACCGCCACCTGGCGGTCGATCTCCAGCCGGCTGGCACCCTGCCGGCGCGCCAGCCACGACGAGCGGCCGGTGGCATCCACCAGCCAGGAGGCCTGGCCCTGCCAACCCGGGGCGCTGAGCTGCCATTGCCCGGCCTGCCGCGTCAACGCCGGCGGCACGGCCAGCGCGACGAACCCGACGCCCAGCGCCTGGGCGCGGGCTTGCAGCCGGTGGTCGAAGCGCTCTCGATCGACATGGAAGCCATGGCCCTGCGGATGCCGGATGAAGTCCAGGTGCTGCAGCTCGTCGGTGCCCCAGGCCGACCGGTTGGCATGGCACGGCAGGTGGCCGTCGGCCTCGAACGCGGCCCACAGGCCCAGCCGGTGCAGCAGCGGCCTGGCCTGCGGCGACAGGCTGTCGCCGATGCGGGCACCGCCGCTCCCGCCGCCGCGTGCCAGCGACAGCACCGCCACCGCCTGGCCCAGGCGCGCCAGTTCGATGGCGGTGCTGCAGCCGGCCGGGCCCCCGCCCAGGACCACCACGTCGAGGCAACGGCTCATACCGGTTCATCGCCCCTGCGCCGGGTCGTGCTGCCACAGCGGCATCTGCTGGGTCGGGCTCGGGGGCGCCTCCGGCAGCGTGCGGCCGGTTTCCACCCAGGTCACGGTCGGCAGTGCGGGCAGGTCCACCGGTCCTGGCTGGCGGGTGATCAGGCCCATCTGCGACCAGGCCTCGATGAACACGGCGCGCGGGTTGGGCTGGGTGATCATCGCCGGCGGGTAGCTGCCCGGCTGGTAGACGATGCCGCGCAGCCATTTCTGCCGCCGGGCGGGGTCGAAGGCCTGCAGCCGCTCGGGCACCGGCAGCGCAGGGTCCATCAAGCGGGCGTACTGCTGCTGGGTGAGCACGTCGTTGGGCACCCGCGCCGGCCAGAAGGTGGGCAGGAACTCGCCGCCCCAGGGCCGGTAGGCCGACAGGCAGCTGGCGGTGTCGGTCTGCCAGGGGCAGGCCATCCAGCGGGTGATGCTGCCGGGGG
>NZ_CAXFDV010000553.1:0-11764 GCF_964001545.1 uncultured Aquincola sp. | reverse complement strand
GGCGCTTACGCCTGCGGCTCATCCCCACCCGAAGTCAGCAACGGAATGCTGCCTTCCGAGCCCGCACCCAGCAGGCCCACGCGGGTGTAGATGCCCAGCTTCTGGCGGGTGTCCTGGATGTCCAGGTTGCGCATCGTCAGCTGGCCGATGCGGTCGGCGGGGGTGAAGGCGCCTTCCACCTTTTCCATGCTCAGCCGCTCGGGCTGGTAGGTCAGGTTCTCGCTCACGGTGTCCATGATCGAGTAGTCGTTGCCGCGGCGCAGTTCCAGCGTCACTTCGCCGGTGATGGCGCGCGCCACCCAGCGCTGGGCCGATTCGCGCAGCATCATGCATTGCGGGTCGAACCAGCGGCCCTGGTACAGCAGGCGGCCCAGCTTGCGGCCGTTCACGCGGTACTGCTCGATGGTGTCTTCGTTGTGGATGCCGGTCACCAGCCGCTCATAGGCGATGTGCAGCAGCGCCATGCCCGGGGCTTCGTAGATGCCGCGGCTCTTGGCTTCGATGATGCGGTTCTCGATCTGGTCGCACATGCCCAGGCCGTGGCGGCCGCCGATGCGGTTGGCCTCTTCGAACAGCGCCACCGCGTTCGGGAAGGTCATGCCGTTCAGCGCCACCGGCACGCCTTCTTCGAAGCGCACGCTCACCGTCTCGGCCTTCACGGCCACGTCTTCTCGCCAGAAGGCCACGCCCATGATGGGCTTGACGATGTTCATGCCGGCGTTCAGGAACTCCAGGTCCTTGGCCTCGTGCGTGGCGCCCAGCATGTTGCTGTCGGTGCTGTAGGCCTTCTCGACGCTCATCTTGTAGTCGAAGCCGTTGGCGATGAGGTATTCGCTCATCTCCTTGCGGCCGCCCAGCTCGTCGATGAAGGTCTGGTCCAGCCAGGGCTTGTAGATGCGCAGCGCCGGGTTGGCCAGCAGGCCGTAGCGGTAGAAGCGCTCGATGTCGTTGCCCTTGTAGGTGCTGCCGTCGCCCCAGATGTTGACGCCGTCTTCACGCATGGCCACCACCAGCGCAGTGCCTGTCACGGCCCGGCCCAGCGGCGTGGTGTTGAAGTAGGTGGCGCCGCCGGTGGAGATGTGGAAGGCACCGCACTGGATGGCGGCGATGCCTTCGGCCACCAGCTGCGGGCGGCAGTCGATCAGGCGGGCGATGTCCGCGCCATAGGCCTTGGCCTTGCGCGGAATCTCTTCGTAGTCGCTCTCGTCGGGCTGGCCCAGGTTGGCCGTGTACGCGCAGGGAATGGCGCCCTTGGCGCGCATCCAGTGCACGGCGGCACTGGTGTCCAGGCCGCCCGAGAAGGCGATGCCGACGCGCTCGCCGGCGGGAAGGTTTTGCAGGATGGTCGCGGCCACGATGGTCTTTCGAGGGTGGAGCTGGGAATTCGGAAAACCCTCAAGTCTAGGCGGTGCGGCGCTCGCACCTCCCGCTGGGCTGCTTCGGCGGCCGTCGCCGCGGTGACATGCGGTACCGCGGGCATCCGTTCTACTGGGCGGCCAGGCCCACGATCTACCATCCCGCCATGAACGCACCCCAGGTCGAGATCATCGAAGAAGGCAGCGGCGCCGACACCATCGTGATGCTGCACGGCTGGCCCGACACGCACCACCTGTGGGACCCGCAGGTGGCCGCCTTCAAGGGCCGGTACCGCTGCGTGCGCTTCACGCTGCCGGGCTTCGACATCAGCCGCCCCATCGCCCGCGCCTACAGCCTGGACGAGGTCATCGCCGCCATCGCCGCGGTGGTCGACCGGGTGAGCCCCGGCAAGCCGGTGATTTTGCTGGTGCACGACTGGGGCTGCTTCTACGGCTACCAGTACCTGGCGCGCCATCCGCAGCGGGTGCAGCGGCTGATCGGCGTGGACATCGGCGATGCCGGCTCGCGCGCCAACCTGGCCGAGATGGGCGCCAAGGGCAAGTTGGGCGCGGTGGCCTACCAGCTCACGCTGGCCAGCGCCTGGAAGCTGCGTGGCAGCGTGGGCGATGCCATCGCCCGCCGCACCGCCAGGTTCTTCCGCGCGCCCGCGCCGCAAGAGCGCATCGGCGCGCAGATGGGCTACCCCTATGCGGTGCAGTGGTTCAAGGAAGCCGGCGGCTTTGGCCGGCCCAAGGCCTTTGCGCCCACGTGCCCCATGCTGTTCTTCTACGGCGAGCGCAAGCCCTTCATGTTCCACAGCAAGGCCTGGGCACAGAAGCTGGCCGCCAAGCCGGGCAACCGCGTGGTGGGGCTGCCCACCGGCCACTGGGTGATGGTGGGCCGGCCGGCCGAATTCAATGCAGCGGTGCTCGACTGGCTGGCCTCGCCGGTGCCGGCCGGGGCGGCCGAGGGGGCCGCGGCTGCCGCCGCTTCGCCTTGAGCATGCGCGCCTCGATGGTCAGGTGCAGCAGCGTGGCCAGCGCCAGCGGCACCAGGTAGTACATCGCGCGGTAGATCAGCAGCGAAGCCAGCAGCTCCCCGGCCGGTATGCGGTCCGACAGCAGAGCGACGAACACCGCCTCCAGCACGCCCAGGCCGGCCGGCACATGGGTGATGACGCCGGCGATGGCGGCAATGAGCAGCACGCCCAGCACCGTGGCATAGCCGATGCGCTGGTCCAGCAGCGTCCACACCATCGCGCCCATCAACATCCAGTTGGTGCACGACATGGCCAGCTGCAGCAGCGCCATGCGCCCGGTGGGCAGCGGCAGCTCATGCCCGCGCACCACCAGCAGCCGGCGCTTGGAGGCGAAGCAGGCCACCACATAGCCCGCCGCCACCAGCAGCAGCGCGCCGCCCAGCCATTGCAGCGGCGGTCCGGCGATGCGCCATTCGGCCGGCACTTCCAACAGGCCGGAGGCGAACACCGCCCCCGCCAGCACCAGGTAGCCCAGCCAGTTGGTGAGCATGCTGATGCCAAGGATGCGGCCGATGCGGGCGTTGTCCAGCCCCAGCCGCGAATACAGCCGGAAGCGGAAGGCCACGCCACCCACCAGCGACCCCAGGTTCAGGTTGAAGGCGTAGCTGATGAAGGTGGTGAGCATCACCTGCCAGGCGGGCAGGCGGTGGCCGGTGTAGTGCCGACCCAGCAGGTCGAAGCTGCTGTACAGCCCGTGGCTCGCGATGCCCAGGCCGGCGGCGAGCAGCAGCGCCGGCAGCGGGTGGTTGCCCGCAGCCGTCCACACCTGCGCCCAGTCGATGTTGCGGGCCTGCTTGACCAACAGCCACACCACCAGGCTGAAGAACAAGAGCGTGACGATGCGCCGCGCCCAGGGCCACCAGGCGCGGGCGGTCAGGCCCCGGCCCTTGGGGTTGTCCATCGGGCGGGCCCGGCTACAGGCGCAGCGGCGCCACCGTCGGCCGCGTGAGTTGCGGCAGCCGCGGCGCCCAGCGCGGAAACTTGCGGATGAAGTGGAAGACGATGTAGCTGCGGATCGTCGACCACAGGCTGGGCGGGTCGATCTGCGTCGCGTCCACTTCCTTGCAGGCGTTGTCCATCAGGTGCTGCAGCCGGCCGCTCAAGGTGGCGTTGAAGTCGCGGTCGCGGATGACGACGTTGGCCTCCAGGTTCAGCGACAGGCTCAGCGGGTCGAGGTTGCTCGAGCCCACGGTCGACCATTCGTCGTCCACCAGCGCCACCTTGCCGTGCAAGGGCCGCTCGCAGTATTCGAAGATGCGCACGCCGGCCTTCAACAGGTTGGCGTACAGCGTCTCGGCCGCGGCCTTGGCAATGGGCATGTCGGGCTCGCCCTGCAGGATCAGCACCACTTCCACGCCGCGGCGCGCCGCCTTGCGCAGCTCGCGGATGAAGCGGTAGCCCGGAAAGAAGTAGGCATTGGCGATGACCACACGCTTGCGGGCCGACCGGATGGCCGCGCGGTAGTGCCGCTCGATGTCGGTGGTGTGGTCGCGGTTGTCGCGGGTGATGAACATGGCCTGCGCCTGGCCCGCGGCATCCAGCGCCTTTTCGGCCTCGGGCTTGGCGCGGCGCAACCAGCGTCGGCTGGGCTGCACCACGCGCGCCGCAGCCTTGGTGAAGGCGTGGATGTGGCCGACGATGGGGCCGTGCACTTCCACCGCATAGTCCTGCTTGGCCTCGGGGCCGTAGTCGGCCAGGTGGTCGGCCGAATAATTGATGCCACCCACGAAAGCCTGCTTGCCGTCGATCACCACGATCTTGCGGTGCATGCGCCGCAGCATGTTGCGGCGCCAGCCCAGGATGGGCGGGGCAGGGTCGAACACGTGCAGCACCACGCCGGCTTCGCGCAGCGGGTCGGTGAAGGCGGGCGTCAGGTCGGGCGAGCCGAAGCCGTCGATCAACAGGTGCACCTGCGCGCCGTTGGCAGCGGCCTTCAGCAGCGCCTCGTGCAGGCCGCGGCCCACCTTGTCGTCGAACAGGATGAAGGTCTCGACGTACACCTCATGTTGCGCGGCGGCGATGCACTCGAACACGCGGGGGTAGAACGCTTCGCCGTTTTCAAGCAGCTCGAAGCGGTTGCCCGCCACCCAACGGTTGCTCATACCGCGATCTCCGCCGCCAGGGGCGCATGGTCAGACAGCTTGTCCCAAGGCTTCTTGGGCAGGATCACCGGCGCATGCACGCGGGCATTGCGCACGTAGATGCGGTCCAGCTGCAGCATCGGGAACGCGGCCGGAAAGCTGCGGGCCGAAGCGCCGGTGGCATGGGCATACACCTCGCGCAGGCCGGCCCGCGCCAGGATGCCGTGGGCGCGCACCCGCCAGTCGTTGAAGTCGCCGGCCACCACCACGGGTGCATCTTCAGGAATGCGCTTGTGCATCATCTGGCACAGCAGCTGCAGCTGCTTGACGCGGTGGCGTTCCTGCAGCCCCAGGTGCACGCAGATGGCATGCAGGTCGCGGCCGTCGGGCAGCTTGAGCACGCAGTGCAGCAGGCCGCGCTTTTCGGGGCCGGCGATGGACACGTCCAGGTTCTCGTAGTGCGCGATCGGGTACTTCGACAGCACCGCATTGCCGTGGTGGCCGTGCGGGTACACCGCGTTGCGGCCATAGGCGAACTCGGGCCAGATCTCGTCGGCCAGGAATTCGTAGTGCGGCGCTTCCGGCCAGCCCGCCCAGCGGGTGGAGTGGCGGGTGTGCGTGCCCAGCACTTCCTGCAGAAACACCACGTCGGCCGACACATGGCGCACTGCTTCGCGCAGCTCATGCAGGATGAACTTGCGGTTGAAGAAGGTGAAACCCTTGTGGGTGTTGACCGTCAGCACACGGGTGGTCACCGCGGGGGTGGCGGTGCCCGTTGCCGGGTCGGCGGGAGCTTCGGCCAGGGCGCTCATCGGTGCGTGGCAGGGGTGGTAACCATCCCGCCAGTTGTACCGAGGTGCCCGTCCGCAGGCTGTAGGAAAGCGCGCCGCGCGCGCGTGGCAAAGCGCTGAATCAGCGCGCCGCGGTGCGCAGCGGCAGCGTGTCCGCGCGGGCAAACAAGGTCTGCAGCGGCCGGGTTTCGGGCAGCACGTACACCACGCTGCGGCCGCGGCCCAGCACCGGAGCGATCACGTTTTCATAAAAGGGCACGGGCACCACCACGCAGCCCAGCGACACCCGCCGGTCGGCGAGCCGGGGCGAGGCCAGGCGCTGCTCGCGCGCCTGCTTCGAAGGACCCGGGCGCAGCCGGTGGATGGCAAAGGCGGCGTCGTAGTCCAGCCAGACGATGTCTTCGCCCTGCACGTTGCGGCCGGGCTCGGCCTCGAAGCGGCCGGCGGGCGTGGTGCGCTCCTGCGGCGCCACGTTGCCGGTCTGCGCCCGTTGGCCCACGCCGGGGGTGATGTCGTCGCCGGGCGCCAGACCCAGCAGCACCGGCGTGCGGGCGATGGGGTGGCCGCGACCGTCGAACACGGTCAGCAGCGCCTGCTGCTTGTCGACGATGGCGAAGGGCAGGCCACGGTGGTCGGCAGCCTGCACGATGTGCTGCCAGGCTTGGTCGGTGGCGGTGCGGGGGGTGCTTCCGTCGGCCGCGGGGCCGCTGGCATTGGCATGCGCCAGCGCGGCGGGGCTGCCGGCAGCGGCGAACAGGGCGGCGAGGGCAAACGTAACCGAGCGGCGGTGCACCAAGGACATCTGGCTTTCCACGGGGACTGTGCGAACAGTGCCTATCGGCACCGCGCCGCATGGTATCCAGCGGAAGTCGGACGCAACTAAGGGAAAAGACGGCACTTGGCCCGGAATTTTTGCGGTAGGAATGACCGGTACGGCCTGGCCTCCGGGTCAACCCGGAGTGGCGATGCGCGCCGTCGCGGCCGCCTGCCGTGCCTGCACATCGTACGAATGGAACACCGTGTGCACCGGGCGGGTCTCGGGCAGCACGTAGATCACAGCCTTGCCCTGGCGGAACAACGGCTCGATCTGCGCCTCGAAAAAGGCCACGGGCACGTTGATGCAACCGTAGGAGATGCGGTTGTCCGTGGGCGTGGGGCTGGCCAGGCGTTGCAGCCGGCGCTCGGCAGCCACCAGCGGGCGCACCCGGTGCATGGACACCGCGGCGTCGTAGTCCACCCACACCACGTCTTCACCGGTGGCATTGCTGCCCCGTTCGCCGATGAAGCGGCCGGCGGGCGTGGTGCGTTCTTCGGGCTTGACCAGCGGAATCGGCCGCTCGCCGATGCCGGGCACCGAGTCGTCGCCCTTGGCGGCGCCCAGCAGCACCGGCGTGCTGCCGGACAGACGGCCCTGCGCATCGAACACGTAGACGCGCGCATCGGTCTTGTCGACGATGACGAACGGCCGGTCGCCGTGGTCGCCCGCGTCCACCGACCAGTTGGCCACGTAGCGGGCGTCGGGCGAGGGTTGCTGGTCGCCGAAGTCGGCCAGGCGCGCCGGCGGTGGCACCGGCGGCGCGGGTGGCACCGGCAGGCCGGGCGTCAGCGTGGCAGGCGGCGCGACCAGGGCCAGCGTGGGCACCACAGCGGCGTTGCTGGCCGGCAGGATGTCCAGCGCACGGCCCACCGGCGGCAGCGTGAGCACCAGCACCGCGGCGGCCACCAGCAGGCCCCGCTGCACGCCTTCCACCACCTCGCAGCGCGGCCGGTCCTCAGGCTGCGAGAGCGCGGGTGCGGGTCGCAGTCGGCCGGCGGCGGTATCGGCGGGGCTCAGGCGCGGTTCGGGCGCCAGGGGGCGGTGGTGCAGGGCCATGGCAGCGTCCTGTTCAAGCTGGCGGGCACTCCTGCCCGCTGCATGGACAAAAGGAGCCGCGGCGCAAGGCCGGGCTCCTCTCGGTCCGGCGCGTCGGGCCGCAAGGGCCCGGTGCGCCGGGAGCGCGCGCTCAGGGCGCGCGTTCGGTCCGCTCAGTCGCCCGCTCAGTTGCGGTCGGCACGGGCCGGGCGCTGGCCGTTGTTCATCGTGCCCATGTTGCTGTTGGACGAGTTGTCCATGCTGCTGCCCGACATCGAGCCCGACGAGGTGCTGCCGCTGTTCATGTTGCCCGTGGTGGACCCGGTGGCGCCGGTGCCGCCGTTGGTCACCTGGTTGCTGTTGTTCTCCTGCGTGCCGGTGCCGCGCGGGTTGGTGTTGCTGTTCATCGTGCCGGCGTCGGTGCGGGCGCTGGGGGCGGCGGTGGAGCCGCTGGTGCTGCCGCTGGTCGTGGAGCCGCTGGACATGCTGTTGTTGGGGGCGGTGCCGTTCTGGCTGCCGCTGCTCAGCTGGCTGTTGGTGGTGCCGGTGGTGGAGGTGGCCGACCCTTGGGCCACGGCCAGACCGAAGGAGCCTGCCAGTGCGGCGGCGGCGATGATCGCGGTGATCGACTGCTTGGTGCTCATGTCCGTACTCCTAGTGGTGATGAGTGGTCTTCAAGGCCGGCTTGTCTGGCCTGGAATCCACTCTAGGAGTCCTGCCGAGGCGGGTGAGTCGGCCGCAGGCCCCGGTGCATGTAGGACATGAGCACGGCGCCGCAGGGGGCGCCGAGGAACGCTGATTACGCCTGGATACGGTGTATCCGGAGGGCTGTGTGCCCCGGGGTTCAGTGGCGCTTGGCCAGCCGCGACAGCATGGCGGCCACTTGCGTCTCGGCCGCCACGGCCTGTTCCAGCGGCGAACGGCACAGGCCCGAGTGCTCGTAGTGCAGGTTCTCGTACAGCTCGGCGGTGGCCGGGTGGGCGGCCAGCACCGCATTGAGCGCCTCCTGAGGCAGCCCGTCTTCCTGCAGCAGCGACTTCAGCCGCGCCACCAGCTGCTGGTATTGCGCGGGCGACGCGGCGCCCGGCTGGTTCTCCAGCCGCTCCAGCAGCCGGGCCAGCGCGATGATGGTTTCGAGGCGGGCCCGCAGCTCGGCCGAGCGGGCGGGAGAGGAGCTAGAAGAGGCGGCCATGAGGTGTCCTTGCGGTGTTGAAGGGTGGCCGGCAGGGCTGGCCATGCACTTCAACTGCGGGCAGGGAGCGTCAGTTCAAGGCCGCGAGCGTGAGCGAGTGCCCTCGGTTCCGCCGGGCCGCCCCAAGGAACCGAGCTCCCCCTCGGGGGGACGCGAGCGTCAGCGAGCTTGGGGGCCCCATTCAATCCGCCCCGCTCTCCGCGGCGATCTGGCGCAATGCCTGCAGGTACACCTCCGGCGGCTGCCCGCCCTGCAGCAGGTGGCGGTGGTTCACCACCACAGAAGGCACCGCGCGGATGCCCTGGGACTGCCAGTAGGCCTCGGCCTCGCGCACCTCCTCGGCGTAGTCGCCGCTGGCCAGCACCTCGCGCGCGGCTTCGGGGTCCAGGCCCACCTGGCCCACCACGTCCACCAGCACCTCATGGTCCGAAGGGTCGCGGCCCTCGGTGAAGTAGGCCACCAGCAGCGCCTTTTTCAGCGCCAGCTGCAGCGTGGTGTCGGGCTGCAGGCCGGCCCAGTGCAGCAGCCGGTGCGCATCGAAGGTGTTGTAGATGCGGGTGCGCGCCCCGATGGTGAAGGTGAAGCCCACCTGCTCGCCGCGCTGGCGGATGGTCTCGCGGTTGGCCGCGTTCTGCTCGGCGCTGGTGCGGTACTTGCGGCTCAGGTGCTGGTCGATGTCTTCGCCTTCGGGCGCCATGTCGGGGTTGAGCTCGAACGGCTGGAAGTGCAGGTCCACCGCAATCTCGCCTTCGAGCTCGGCCAGCGCCGATTCGAGCGAGGTGAGGCCGATGGCGCACCAGGGGCAGGCCACGTCGGAAACGAAATCGATCTTCATGGGGCAGGGCATTGAGTCGGCAATGGGCGTATTGCATCACCGTTGCGCAAGACCACTATCCTTGCGCGCCATGCGACTCCTGTTGGTGGAAGACGACCGAATGATCGGCAGCACGCTGCGCCAGGCGCTGCGGCTGGAAGGGCACGCGGTGGACTGGGTGTACGACGCTCGTGCCGCCCTCAACACCCTGGGCAGCGAGGCCTTTGCGCTGGTGCTGCTGGACCTGGGCCTGCCCGAGCCTGGACGCCTGGGCAGCGGGCTTGACGTGCTGCGCCAGATGCGCGCCCGCGGCGACCTGACGCCGGTGATCGTGCTCACCGCTCGCGATGCGCTGGAAGACCGCGTGGCGGGGCTGGATGCCGGGGCCGACGACTACCTGGTCAAGCCCTTCGAGCTGGACGAACTGGCCGCCCGCATGCGCGCCGTGCTGCGCCGCCATGCCGGCCGCGCGGCGCCGGTGCTGCAACACGCCGGCATCACGCTGGACCCGGCCACACGGCAGGTGGCGCGCGACGGCGCGCCGGTGCTGCTGTCGGCGCGCGAGTTTGCCCTGCTGGAAGCGCTGATGGCCCGGCCGGGCGCCATCCTGTCGCGCCAGCAGCTCGAGGACAAGCTCTACGGCTGGGGCGAAGAGGTGGAGAGCAACACCGTCTCGGTCTACATCCACCAGCTGCGACGCAAGCTGGGCGCCGACGTCATCCGCACCATGCGCGGGTTGGGCTACTACCTCGGCCAGCGTGGCGACGCCGCCGCGCCCGAGGCCGACGCATGAGGTCGATCCGCGCGCGGCTGCTGGCCTCGCTGCTGGGGGCGCTGCTGCTGGCGGTGCTGGTGCTGGCCGGCGCCACCTACCGCAATGCACTGCACGAGACCGAGGCGCTGTTCGACTATCAGCTCAAGCAGATGGCGCTGTCGCTGCGCGACCAGGGCGAGATTGCGCCGGGCAGTGCCGATGCCGACCTCGACTTCGTGGTGCAGATCTGGTCGGTGGATGGCCGGGCCATCTATGCCTCGCGCCCGCACCCGGCGCTGCCCACCCGCGCCATCCTGGGCCTGGCCGACGTGCAGGTGGGCAACCAGACCTGGCGCACCTACAGCGTGGCCACCTTCAGCCGCGTGATCCAGGTGGCGCAGCCGCGGCAGATCCGCGAGCGCGTGGCCGCCGACGCCGCCTGGCGTGCGGTGCTGCCGCTGCTGCTGATGGCACCGGTGCTGGCGCTGGCGGTGGGCTGGCTGGTGCAACGATCACTGGCGCCTTTGCAGCGCCTGTCGCGCGAAGTGAAGCTGCGCGACGCCGAATCGCTGGCGCCCTTGCCCGACGGTGGCCTGCCCGACGAGGTGGCGCCGCTGGTGGGCAGCCTC
This sequence comes from uncultured Aquincola sp., assembly GCF_964001545.1. Classification (NCBI taxonomy): domain Bacteria; kingdom Pseudomonadati; phylum Pseudomonadota; class Betaproteobacteria; order Burkholderiales; family Sphaerotilaceae; genus Aquincola; species uncultured Aquincola sp. The sequence continues at coordinate 1,256 of NZ_CAXFDV010000553.1, read as the reverse complement.
AATGCACTGCTGCAGCGGCTGGGCGCCGCCTTCGACACCCAGCGCGCCTTCGTGGCCGATGCCGCGCATGAGCTGCGCTCGCCGCTCACCGCACTCAAGCTGCAGGTGCAGCTGCTGGGCCGCGTGCGCGACGAGGCCGCCCGCGCCGAAGCCACCGCCGCGCTGGCCGCCGGCGTGGACCGTGCCACGCGTCTGGTGGAACAGCTGCTGACCCTGGCCCGCAACGAACCCGGCAGCCGCCAACCCACCCTCAAGCCGTTGGACCTGGGCGCGCTGGTGCAGCAGGCCCTGGCCGACAGCGCCACGCTGGCCCTGGCGCGCGGCAGCACGCTGGCGCTGGATGCGGCCCCGGGCCTGGTGGTGCAGGGCGACAACGCCGGCCTGACCGCGCTGGCCCGCAACCTGGCCGACAACGCCCTGCGCCACAGCCCGCCCGGTGCCACGGTGCAGGTGAGCGTGCAACGCCAAGGCGATGTCGCGGTGCTGACGGTGGACGACAGCGGCCCGGGCATCCCCGAGCCCGACCGCGCCCAGGCTTTCGACCGCTTCTGGCGGCGGGAGCCGGCGCACCAGGGCATGGAAGCGGCAGGCGGCAGCGGGTTGGGCCTTGCCATCGTGAAAGGCGTGGCCGACCGGCACGGAGCCCGGTTGTCTTTGGAGACTTCGCCGTTGGGTGGGTTGCGGGTGGTGTGCGTGTTTCCGTTGGGCGCTGATGCTTGAGGCTTGATGTGCTGGCGCGCTGGGCCAGCGGGGTACTTACCTCCGGGACTGTCCCCCGGCTTCGGCTACGCCGAAGCCTCCTCCTTTATGTCCCTGCGGCAAGCACCCCCGCCGGCCCCGGCACTGGCCACTGCCCGTGGTGGATGTGCCGTTGAACAGCGCATCGCTGGGGCTGAGTGGCTAGTGCGAGGGGTGTTTCGTCCGACGCGACAGCGAGCCCCAGCGAGAGGGTGGGGTGCTGGGCGCAGGGACATAAAGGAGGAGGCTTCGGCGCAGCCGAAGCCGGGGGACAGTCCCGGAGCTCAGTACCCCGCCCGCTCGCCGCGATCAAGCACATACGGCCCCGCCCAAACCAGCCAGTCTTAATCTTCGCTTCACCCCCGCCTAATCTCCGGCTCACCGCCGCTCTGCATCATGGCCAGCAAGCGGAATCCCCCGCAAAGCCCCGAGCAAGGAGAGCAAGCCATGACCCGAATCAAACCCCTCGTCGGTGCCCTCGCCGCCGCAGGCGTGCTGGCGGGCGCCAGTGCCGGCGC
>NZ_CAXFDV010000552.1:0-4728 GCF_964001545.1 uncultured Aquincola sp. | reverse complement strand
TGTCCACCAGGCTGGCGGCGGCCTCCACGTCCAGGCTGTGCAGCAGCCCCAAGCCCAGGTCGGTGTCGATGAACAGCCGGCCCGCTTCATCCATCCACGCGCTGGTGTAAGCGGCCGGCGCGCCGGTGTGACTCAGCAGCCGGCCATCGGGCTGCAGCCGCCACACCCAGGGCGCCGCTTCAAGCGCCACATACACCCGCTGCGGCCCGTTCTGGAAGAACCAGCAGCCCGCCTCGTCGTGCTCGTAGTTGCGGCCGATGAAGGCCAGCAGCTTTTCATGCTCGAGCCGGCTGCCCTTGACGGCCGGGAAGGCGCCGGCCGCCTGCGTCGCGTCGTCGCGCAGGTACCAGTGGCCGCGGGCGTCCAGGCCCAGCCAGCCGTACACATGCGGCACGTGGGGCCACTTCTTGATCGCTTGCCTGACGATGTCATCCATCGCCCGATGCTGCCTCAGCCGTGCTGGCGCAGCCAGTCCAGCACCGCTTGCGGCAGGGTCATCACATGGCTGCGCAGGCCGCCCCCGCCCGGAAAGCCCACATGGCCGCCATGCGGCGGCTGCCACAGCGTGACGTGCCTGCCCACCTGGTGCGGGCGCGGCAGGCTGGCCGCCGGCACGAAGGGGTCGTTGAGCGCATTGACCACCAGCGCCGGCACGCGGATGCGCGCCAGGTGCGGCTTGGCCGAAGCGCGCCGCCAGTAGTCCTCCACGCCCTGGAAGCCGTGCAGCGGCGCCGTGAACACGTCGTCGAAGGTGTACAGGTCGGTGGCCGCCACCAGTCGCTGCTCGTCGAACAGCCCGGGGTGCTGGGCCAGCTTGGCCAGCGCCTTGGGCTTCATCGTCTGCAGGAACATGCGGGTGTAGACCAGCTTGTTGAAGCCGCGGCCGATGGCATGGCCGCCCGCGGCCAGGTCCAGCGGCGCCGAGACGGCGGCGATCGCCCGCACGGTGCGGGCGGCGCTGTCGCCGGCTTCTTCGGCCCAGCGCAGCAGCGCATTGCCGCCCAGCGAGACGCCGGCCGCGAACAGCGGCGCGCCGGCCCGCTCGCGCAGGCGCTGCAGCATCCAGCCGACTTCTTCGTGGTCGCCAGAGTGGTAGGCCCGTGGCGCCAGGTTGATCTCGCCCGAGCAGCCGCGGAAATGCGGCACCGCGTACGACAGGCCCGCCAGCCGGGCCACATGCGCAAAGGCCTCGGCATAGTGGCTGCGCGATGTGCCTTCCAGGCCGTGGAACAGCACCAGCCAGCCGGCGCCCGGTTGCGGGTTCAGCTGGAAATCGACGTCGATGAAGTCGCCGTCCGGCGTGGTCCAGCGTTCGCGGGTGTACTGCGGTGCCGACCCTTCGAAGCGCCGGCCCCAAAGGGCCGGCAGGATGGTTTGTGCATTGCCGCCCAGCAACCAACGGGGCGCGCGGTAGTCGTGCATCGTGTCGATGGTGGGCGCGGCTGCGGCCGCGCGGGCTCAGTGCAGGGTGGTGGGGTTGTCGTGCGGCTCGGGCACGTCGTGCGGCAGGCCGGCAGTGGCATGGTGCGCCGCCAGCCGCCAGCCCAGCGCGGTCTTGAGGTACACGTTGGTGGCCAGCACCCAGGCGGTCTGGTTGCCTTCGGCGGTGTTGGCGTCGATGCGTTCCAGCACGCTGTGCACCGCGCAGCCGGGGGTTTCCAGCCGCCGCACGCGGGCCGGCTGCACCGGCAGCACGCCGTTGGCGAAGATCGCCTCGAACGAGGCGCGGATGGCCGCGGCGCCCATCACCCGCAGGCCGCCGGGGTGCACGCAGACGATCTCGTCCTCGTCGCTCCACAGCGCCATCAGGCGTTCGATGTCGCCCTGCTGCAGGGCTTCGTAGAACTGGGCTTCGGTGTCTTCGGCGGTGGCCAGCAGCACCGAAGCGGGCGCCTTGGGCTTCACTGGAACACCACGGTCTTGTGGCCGTTGGTCAGCACCCGGTGCTCCACATGCCAGCGCACCGCGCGGGCCAGCACCACGCACTCCACGTCGCGGCCCACGGCGGTCAGGTCTTCGGCCGACAGCGAATGGTTCACCCGTTCCACGTCCTGTTCGATGATGGGGCCTTCGTCCAGGTCGGCCGTCACGTAGTGGGCGGTGGCCCCGATCAGCTTGACGCCGCGCGCATGCGCCTGGAAGTACGGCTTGGCGCCCTTGAAGCTGGGCAAAAAGCTGTGGTGGATGTTGATGGCGCGGCCCGACAGCACGCCGCAGAACTCGGGGCTGAGGATCTGCATGTAGCGCGCCAGCACCACCAGGTCGATGCGCTCGCGCTCGATCAGCGCTTCCACCTGCTGCTCCTGCTCGCGCTTGGCGGCGGCGCTGCTGCCGGTGGGCAGCGGCAGGTGGTGGAACGGGATGCCGTAGCTGGCGGCCAGCTCCGCAAAGTCGGGGTGGTTGGACACGATGGCCGGAATCTCCACGTCCAGCAGGCCGCTCTTCCAGCGGAACAGCAGATCGTTCAGGCAATGGCCTTGCTTGCTCACCATCAGGAGCAGGCGCGACCGCTGCCCCAGGGCATGCAGACGCGCATCCATTTCAAACTGGCCGCGTACATGCTGGATCAACCGGTCGAGCGTGGCCACGTCGGCCAGGTGCGGCGGTGCCTCGAAGTGCACACGCATGAAAAACAGGCCCGTGGCGTCTTCGCCGGTGAGGTCACCGAACTGCTGCGAGTCGATGATGTTGCAGCCGGCCTGGTAAAGCAGGCCCGACACCGCATGGACAATGCCCTTGGTGTCGCGGCAGGAGAGGGTGAGAACGAACTGGTCTTGGCGCGGCATGATGTCGCAGATTGTAGGAGTCGCGTGTGTCCAATACGGCCCAGCAGGACTGGAGCGAGCGCAGCCGCGAGCTGGCGCAGTTGTTGTCCCGCACGGGGCTGGGTGATCGGCAGGCCTTTGCCCGGCTGTACCAGCTCAGCAGCGCGCATCTCTTCGGCGTGATCCTGCGCATCCAGCGTGAACGTGCGCTGGCCGAAGAGCTGCTGCAGGAGGTGTACGTGAAGGTCTGGCGCGCCGCGGCGGACTTTGATGCCGCGCAGAGCCAGCCCCTGACCTGGCTCACCAGCATCGCCCGCCACTGCGCCATCGACAGCCTGCGCCGCGCGCAGGCCCAGGTGGTGGTGGCGCGCCCGCGCGGTGCGGCCGGGGACGACGACGGCGGCCCCGATGCCGCCGAGCTGCTGCCCGACGAAGCGCCCGGCCCGGTCGAGTTGCTGGGCCGCGCCAGCGAAGCCCGCCAGCTGTCGGCCTGCATGGAGCACCTGAGCCCTTCGCAGCGGCAGAGCGTGGCGCTGGCCTTTTTCGATGGCCTCAGCCATGCCGAGGTGGCCGAGCACCTGGCCCAGCCGCTGGGCACGGTCAAGTCGTGGGTGCGGCGCGCGCTGGCCACGCTCAAGCAGTGCCTGGAGCGTGCGGTGCAGCGTGACGGCCGCGCCGAGGGGGCCTGACCATGGACTACGGCAAACCCGATCGTGCCGACGCCCTGGGCGCCCAGTACGTGGCCGGCACCTTGCGCGGCGCCGCCCGCCGCCGCTTCGAGGCACTGCTGCCCGGCCACCCCGCCCTGCGCGCCGCCGTCCAGGCCTGGACCGAGCGCCTGATGCCGCTGACCAGCGCCGTGACACCGCAGCAGCCGCCCGCCTCGGTGTGGCAGGCGATCGAGCGCCGCCTGTTCGGCGGCTCGGCGCCCGCACAGGCGCCCGCGCCGCTGCCTTTGTGGCGCCGGCTGGCGCCGTGGCGCGCCCTCAGCGCGGCCGGCGCCCTGGCCACGCTGGTGCTGGCGGTCATGCTCACGCAACCGTCGGCGACCCAGCCGCCGGTGCTGGTGGTGCTGCAAGGCACTGGCGGGGCCGCGCAGGGCGTCAACACCTTCGTGGCCAGCGTCAGCGGCGATGGGCGCTCGCTGGTGACGCGGGCGCTGCTGCCGGTGGACCTGCAGGCCGACCGGGTGCTGGAGCTGTGGTCGGTGCCGCCCGAAGGCGCGCCGCGGTCGCTGGGTCTGATCCGCGCCGACGGCTCCACCGTGGTGCCGCGCGAGCGCCTGCCCCAGGGCCTGCTCAAGGGCGACACCGCCGCGCTGGCCGTCAGCCTGGAGCCGCCGGGCGGCTCACCCACCGGCACGCCGACCGGGCCGGTGCTGTACGCGGGCAAGCTGCAGCTGTGACCATTGAAAAGGCCGCCCCGTGGGCGGCCTTCGGCAGGAACTTCGGGTTCAGTGTCCGTGGAGGACCGTGCCCGGCGCCAGCTTGTAGACGGTGCCGCAATACGGGCACTTGCCTTCGCCGGTAGAGGCCACGTCGATGAAGACGCGCGGGTGGCCGCTCCACAGCTTCATCTTGGGGTTGGGGCAGAACACCACGCCATGACCCTTGAGGTCTTGCGCGGTGACTTCGACGGCTGCGGGGGCGGCAGCGGCAGCGCTTTGGCTCACGGTTCTCTCCTGATCAGGCAGTGAGGGGTCAGACCTTGGTCAGCCACTCGGCGTACTTCGGGTTGCGGCCGTTGACGATGTCGAAGAAGGCGGCCTGGATCTTTTCGGTGATCGGGCCCCGGCTGCCGATGCCGATCTCGATGCGGTCGAGCTCGCGGATCGGCGTCACTTCGGCGGCGGTGCCGGTGAAGAAGGCCTCGTCGGCGATGTAAACCTCGTCGCGGGTGATGCGCTTTTCCACCAGCTTCAGGCCCAGGTCCTGGCAGATCGCGAAGATGGTGTTGCGGGTGA
>NZ_CAXFDV010000551.1:0-2403 GCF_964001545.1 uncultured Aquincola sp. | reverse complement strand
CTGACCCACTTCGACACGGAGGGCCAGGCCCACATGGTGGACGTCGGCGCCAAGCGCGAAACGCACCGCGTGGCCCGCGCCACCGGCCTCATCCGCATGCAGCCGGCCACCTTCGCATTGCTGGCCCAGGGCACCGCGAAGAAGGGCGACGTGATCGGCGTGGCCCGCATCGCCGCCATCCAGGGTGCCAAGCGCACCGCCGACCTGGTACCGCTGTGCCACCCGCTGCCCATCACCCGCGTGGCGGTGGACTTCGAGGCCGATGCCCAAGCCAGCACCGTGCGCTGCACCGCGCAGGTGGAAACCCACGGCCGCACCGGCGTGGAGATGGAAGCGCTGACCGCGGTGCAGGTGGGCCTGCTCACCGTCTACGACATGCTCAAGGCCGTGGACCGCGGCATGGTGATCGACGGGGTGCGGGTGCTGGAAAAGCACGGCGGCAAGTCCGGCGACTGGACCGCCCCCGACCTGCCGCCACCGGCTTGAAGCGGCGAGACTAGGGCGCGCGAAAGTCCCGCCAATCCAGCGGCACGCTGGCCGGTGTGCACTGGAAGGGCAACGGCCCGCGCTGGGTGTTCTGGCATTCGGCGAAGAAGTCGTCCGAATTCGGGTTGCGGAACTCACGCAGCCGGTCGGCCAGGTGGCGGGCGCGTTCCAGGTCGCCCTGCTCGGCATAGGCCTTGGCCCAGGCGATCATCAGCCGCGTGTCCAGCAGGTTGTGCGCGGCCCGCTGCACCGCCGGCATCAGCAGGCCGGGCTGGTCGGTGGTGGTGGCGGCCGCGTAGTCGGCCTGGTGGCCGAACAGCCAGGCGTCCTGCCCCTGCCGGATGCGCTGCGACAAGGGGCTGGCATCGGCCGGCGGCGCGTAGATCACCACCACGCGGCGGTAGTCCTGCATCGCGGCTAGGCCCACCACCATCGTCAGCAGGCCGGCGGCGGGCAGTAGCAAGGCGGGTCGCCCGCTGGCAGCCGGCGTTGCCGTCGCCGGCTCACCCGCCCCCAGGCACACGCCCCAGGCCCAGGCCGTGGGCAGCAGGAAGTACAGGTACCACAGCGGGTACTCCAACTGGCTGTGCAGCGCCATCATCAGCACCATCATGAAGGCGGCGCGCACGCCCGCGCCCTCCGCCCCCGGCACCTGCAGGCTGCGCTGCCAGCCCTGCCACAACGCCCAGGCCAGCAGGCCCAGCACCAGCGCAGCCAGCGGCAGGCCCAGCTCCACCGCCAGCTGCAGCGGCAGGTTGTGCGTGTGGTCGAAGAAGGCCACCGGCCGCTGCGGGAAGGGCGTGACCGACCAGGCGAAATTGAACTCGCCCCAGCCCACGCCCGACCATGGGTGCATGCGGATCAGCGACAGCGTGTCGCGCCAGATGCCGAAGCGGCTGCTGGAGATGTCCCCGCCCGCGGCCATGTGCAGCGCCGCACCGAAGGTCTTGGCCGTCTGCCCGGCCCAGTAGGTCATCACCGCCCAGCTGGCCGCGAACATCAGCGGCACCGCCAGCAGCACGCCACGCGCCGGCCGCTGCAGCCGGCTGTCGACCAGCCCCCACAGTGTGAGCACCGCCATGCCCACCAGCCCGGTGCGCGAGCCCGACAGCGTGATGCCGAACACCATGAAGCCCATCAGCAGACCGGCGGCCACACGCGGCAGCCGCCGTGCTTCCAGCAGCGGCACCACCGCGATGGCCGACCACAGCAGCAGGCTGCTCAGGTGGTTGGGCTGCCGCAGATTGCCCACGGCGCGCCCCAGCAGCCCGGTGCGCGCCACCACGTTGCCATCGGCCAGCTCCGGTGCAAACACCTGCACCACGCCGATGGCGGTGCTCAGCACCCCGACCAGCAGCCAGGCCGCGAACACCGCCGGCAACACCCGACCCTGCCCCCGCGCCACCGCAGCCCACCCCGCCCCCACCATCACCAGCGCGCCCAGCAGCGACAGCGCCGACAACCGGCCCAGCGTGATGGGCAGGTGGCCCCAGACCGAAGAAGCCAGCGACGAGCCGGCCAGCAGCAGCAGGGGCAGGGCCAGCGCCCACACGGCGCGGGGCGCGCCCCACCGCGGGCCCGGCTGCGCCGCAGCACCAGCGGTGCTCCAAGCCGCGAACAAACCCCACAGCACCGCCGCGGCGGCCTGGTTGTAGAAGGTGGAGGACGGCGGCTCGTTGAAGGCGATGAGGGCGGGAACGGTGGAGGCCAACAAGGCCAGCCATCCGGCGCCAGGCATGAGCGGGCGCGGGTTCACCGGGTGACGACGAAGAAGAACGAAAGCGAGCGCGCCATGGAGGGTGGGGCTGTGCGGAAAGCGGGGACTTTCGCACAGGTGGGGCAGGTGCCGAACGCTGACAGCCCGCGGTTCACGGTGCAGAAGCAAAAAGGGTCCGCATCAGCGGACCCTTCTGGTCT
>NZ_CAXFDV010000550.1:0-5018 GCF_964001545.1 uncultured Aquincola sp. | reverse complement strand
TGACCATGGCCGCCACTGCAACCCCCCGCACCGCCCGCGTCGAAGCCCGCATCGCCCCCGATGCGCTGGCCGTCGTTCGCCGTGCGGCGGAGCTTCAGGGCCGCAGCGTCAGCGACTTTCTCGTGGCGGCCGCCTTGAAGGACGCCCAACGCACGATAGAAGACGCTCAGCTCATCCGCCTGAGCGTGCAGGACCAGGAGCGCTTTGCCGCCCTGCTGTTGAATCCGCCGCCGCTTGCACCGGCCATGAAGCGCGCTTTGAAGGCCCGCCAGCGCCTGCTCGACGGCGCCAAGTGACCGCGCCGTTCCGCCTGGAGCCGTTGGCGCCAGGCCATGCGCGAGCTTCTTTTGCGTGTGGTGTGGCGGCGTTGGATCACTACCTGGCCGCCCAGGCCGGACAGGATGTCCGCCGCCGCGTCAGTGCCTGCTATGTGGCCCTGGAGTCGGTGTCAGGCGCGGTGGCCGGCTACTACACGCTGGCGGCCTGCGGCGTTGCGCTGACCGACCTGCCCGCAGACTGGGCCAAGCGGCTTCCCCGCTACCCCAGCGTGCCCGTGGCGCGTGTCGGCCGGCTGGCCATCGACCAGCGTTTCCAGGGCAGGCAGCTGGGCAGCGCCTTGCTGGCGGACGCGGCTGTTCGCGCCGCACGCTCCGAAGTGGCCGTGTTCGCGTTGGTCGTCGACGCCAAGGATGACCGGGCAGCCCGCTTCTACCGGCACCATGGCTTCGAGCCTTTCGGTGCGCATGGACTGCAGCTGGCCGTCCCGCTCAAGCGCTTCATCACATCCCGCACAACTTCCTGAACGGCCCCAGCACCGCCTCGCCGCGGAAGGGCTTGACGATCCAGCCGGTGATGCCGATCTCCTTGCCGCGGGCGCGCATGCTGGCGTTGTCTTCGGTGGTCAGCATCACGATGCGCACCGCGGTGTTGCCCAGCTCGGTGCGGATCTTGTCGGCCATGGTCAGGCCGTCCATGTTGGGCATGTTGATGTCGCTGACCACCAGCTTGATGCCGTTGTCTTCCTGCAGCAGCTGCAGGCCGGCGCGGCCGTCGTTGGCCACGGCCACGTCGAAGCCGTTTTGGGTGAGAAAACCGGAGACGATCTCGCGCATCGTGCTCGAGTCGTCCACCACCAGGATCTGGGCCATTCAGAAAACTCCGTGAATCAGAAGAACTCGAGTTCGCCGGTGGCGGCGGTGCTGTTGCCTGCCGAGAACTCGACGAAGGCTTCCGGCACGAACAGGAGGTTGAAGATGAAGCGCTGCACGATGGTCACCGGCGGCTGGCGCGGCCGGCGCGGATCGGTCAGCAGGTAGCGGATGCACAGCTGCGGGTCCTGCGACCCGAACGAGATGTACTTCTGCTCATGGTTGATGACGATGGGCACCTGCGTCTGCTGGTTGGCAAACGCCTCGGGCGGGATGTAGCGGTTCTTGAAGGCGCCCCACACCAGGTTGGTAGTCTCGCCCAGCAGGTTGTTCAGTTCGCGAAAGCCCAGGTCGCCGCCCACGCCTTCGTAGCCCATGCCCTGGGCCATGCCCTGGCGCAGCGCGCCTTCTTCGGTCTGCAGCATCATGTAGCCGCGGCACCAGGTGCTTTCCAGCGCAATCAGCGTCGACACCTGGCCGTAGATGATGCGGTCGTGCACCACGTAGGGCGGCTCGGCCACCACCTCGGCATTCGGGAACATCGAGCGGATGGCGTTGCAGCTCAGCTCCACCACGCCGCCCACCAGCGTGGTGGGGTAGCGCAGCCCGAACAGGCTGTGGTCGATCAGCTCGCGCAGCGCGGCCATGTCGCCGCTGGGCCAGGGGTGGGTGACGGCGCGGGCTTCGTCGTCGGTCAGCGGCCGGCTGCTGGTGCGGCGCAGGAAGATGGGCAGCTCGGGCCGCTGGCGGTGCAGCGCGATGGCCAGTGGCAGGCTGTCGCTGCCGTCTTCGTGCAGGTCCTCGGCCAGCAGCACGCCGCCCAGGTCCTTGTGCTGCTTGAGCGCGTCCAACGCGTCGGCCGCGGCACGCGGCACGGTGATGAGACCCAGGTTCTCGCAGAACTCCAGCAGGCTGGCGTAGTGCACGGGGTCGTGTTCCAGCAGCAGCACCTTGGCAGCCAGGAAGGTTGTCTCGCTCATCGTGTACCTCTACAAATGTGGCAGCGCGGCGCCGGCGAGGGGCGCGCCTTTCCCCTTATCGGCGGCTGCACGGCGCACTGAAACGCGGCCGAGGTGCCTGCCGTGGCGCCCGTCACTCGCCTGAACAGGTGGTGCGCCGGCCCCGGGGGGCGCGCCGCATGTGCGAACATCTCGGCCCCCGCGGCCCGGTGCCGCACGGTGCGCCCGCCGCCCGTGCCAACCCCGGCCGCTTGTTCTTTTTGATGCCGTCCGTCACGCATGCCCGCATGCGGGCCCTGGTCGGCCCCTGCCCGCACCATGCCCGCCCTGCGCCCCACGTCACGTACCGCTTCCACCAGCCCGGCCATCGACCTGGCCAAGGTGCTCGCCGCGCACCTGATCCTGTTCCACCACCTGTTTCTGTACGGCCCGGTGCCGGCCGGGCCGCTGGGCTGGATCGTGGCCGACGGCCGGCTGGCGGTGCAGGTGTTCCTGGTGATCGGCGGCTACCTGGGCGCCGCCTCCATGCTGGGCAAGCTGCACAAGCCCACCACGGCGCCGCTGACCCGCCAGACCTGGCAGCTGATCGTGCAGCGCGCGCGCCGGCTGCTGCCCACCTACTGGCTGGCCGCCTTCGCGATGCTGGCCGTGCTGGGCTGGCTGCGCTGGGGCCCGCTGCCGGCCGAGCTGCCGCTGGACGTCGATCCGCGAGCGCTGGACCTGCCGCAGGTGGCGGCCAACCTGCTGCTGCTGCAGGACGTGCTGGGCCAGGAGGGGCTGTCGGCCGGCTTCTGGTACGTGGCCATCGACCTGCAGCTGTACATCGGCCTGGTGCTGCTGGCCATGCTGTGCCGGGCGCTGCCGCTGAGCGTGCGCGGCCGGCTGGCGGTGTTCGGCGGGTTGACGCTGGGCATCAGCCTGCTGTCGTTGCTGCGCTGGAACCTCGACCCCCGGCTGGACGCCTGGGCGCCGTACTTTGCCGGCTCCTATGCGCTGGGCATGCTGGCCTGCGTGCTGCGGCGCGGCGCGCGGCTGCCTTCGCCGCTGGCGCTGGGGACCGTGGGCGCCATCGGCCTGCTGGCGCTGGTGCTGGCCTGGCGCTCGCGCATCGCGGTGGCCACGCTCACCGCCATGGGCCTGTGCGCCCACGGCTGGCTGGACGAGTGGCTGCGCCGGCTGCCCGCTCGGTGGCTGCGGGCGCTGGGCGAGCTGGCTTCGGCCAGCTACCCGATGTTCCTGCTGCACTACCCGCTGCTGGTGCTGGTGTGCGCCAGCGTGGCCGGCCTGACCGACGCGCCGATGGCGCTGGCTGTGGCGGTGCTGGCCTGCTGGCCACTGAGCGTGGCGCTGGGCCTGCTGGTGCAGCGCTGGATGGAAGCGCCGCAACCGCTGCCGCTGCGCGCGGCTTCAGCCGCCGCCTGAAGCAGGGGCGGGGGCGGCCAGGTCGAACAGGCTGGTGGCTTCCAGGTTCAGCACTTCCACCCCTTGCTGGTTGTGCAGCTGCCAGCGCCAGCGCAGGATGCCCAGCCCCGGCTGGCTGCGTGAGCGGCGGGTCTCGATCACCGTGGCCCGCAGCCGCAGCGCATCACCCGGCCGCACCGGGGCCGGCCACTTCACGTACTGCAGCCCGGGCGAGGCATACGACTCAGATCCGTCCAGCGCCGCCTCGGTGACCAGCCGCATCGCGATGCCGCAGGTGTGCCAGCCGCTGGCAATCAGCCCGCCGAAGCGACCTTGCGCGGCGGCGGCCGGGTCGGTGTGGAACCACTGCGGGTCATAGGCGCCGGCAAACTGCAGCACCTCGGCCTCGGTCACGGCGTAGGGCCCGGCCTCGATCAGCTGGCCGGGCTGGAAGTCGGCGAACTTCAATACGTCTCCAGGTGCAGCCGGCCTTCGGCCTTGAGCACCGGGCCCAGCGTGTCCCAGGCCAGGCCGGCCTGCTCGGCCACGTCGCGCAGGGCCAGCACCACGCCTTCTTCCATGCTCTTGAGGCCGCACACATAAAAGTGCGTGTGGCCGTCCTTCAGCAGCGCGGCTAGGTCGGCGGCGCGTTCGCGCATCAGGTCCTGCACGTAGCGGCGGGGCTGGTCGCTCTGGCGCGAGAAGGCCAGGTTGATGTCGATGAAGTCCTTGGGCAGGGTTTGCAGCGGGCCGAAGTACGGCAGCTCCTGCGGCGTGCGGGCACCGAAGAAAAGCATCAGCTTGCCACCCTCGAAGCGGCCGCTCTTGCGCAGCCGGCGCCGCCATTCGGTCATCGCGCGCATCGGCGCGCTGCCGGTGCCGGTGCAGATCATCACGATGTGCGAGCGCGGGTGGTTGGGCATCAAAAAGCTGTGGCCGAAGGGCCCCACCACCTGCACCGTGTCGCCCACCTTCAGGTCGCACACATAGTTGGACGCCACACCGCGCACCGGCTGGCCCTGGTGGTCCTCGGTCACGCGTTTGACGGTCAGCGCCACGTTGTTGTAGCCCGGCCGCTCGCCGTTGCGCGGGCTGGCCACGCTGTACTGGCGCGCCACGTGCGGCTTGCCGTTCGCATCCACGCCGGGCGGAATGATGCCGATGCTCTGCCCCTCCAGCACCGGGAACGGCATGCCGCCGAAGTCCAGCACCACATGGTGGGTTTCGCTGGCAAAGCCGCTTTCGGTGCAGTTGATGTTGCCCACCACGGTGGCGGTGGTGGGCTTCTTCGGCGGGTACAGGTTGGTGTACGCATGCGCGGCCGACCACGGCGGCGTGGTGGCGCCGTAGGCCGCGCTGTTGAACGGCGCTTCGGCCAGCGTGGCCGCGGCGGCGGCCGGTGCCTGGGCCAGCACCGGCACCGCCGCTGCGGCCTGCGCATCGGTTGACACGCCGGCTTCGGCCAGTTGCTCGGGCGTCAGCTCGGGCGGCAGCTCGTCCCACAGCAGCT
>NZ_CAXFDV010000549.1:0-1827 GCF_964001545.1 uncultured Aquincola sp. | reverse complement strand
GCCTGGCGGCCAAGCGACCGCTCGATGTGATCGAAGGCCCGTTGATGGACGGGATGAACATCGTCGGCGACCTGTTCGGCGAAGGGAAGATGTTCCTTCCGCAGGTCGTCAAATCGGCCCGCGTGATGAAGCAGGCCGTGGCCCACCTGCTGCCCTACATCGAAGAGGAAAAGCGCCTGCTGGTGGCCGCCGGCGGCGATGCCAAGCCCAAGGGCAAGATCGTCATCGCCACCGTCAAGGGCGACGTGCACGACATCGGCAAGAACATCGTCACCGTGGTCCTGCAGTGCAACAACTACGAGGTGGTGAACATGGGCGTGATGGTGCCTTGCCAGGAGATCCTGGCCAAGGCGCGGGAGGAGGGCGCCGACATCATCGGCCTGTCGGGCCTGATCACCCCCAGCCTGGAAGAGATGCAGTACGTGGCCGCCGAGATGCAGCGCGACGACTTCTTCCGCAGCAAGAAGGTGCCGCTGCTGATCGGCGGCGCCACCACCAGCCGCGTGCACACCGCGGTGAAGATCGCGCCCCACTACGAGGGCCCGGTGGTGTACGTGCCCGATGCCTCGCGCAGCGTGGGCGTGTGCTCTGAGCTGCTCTCCGACGAGCGGGCGGCCAAGTTCATCGACGAGATCACCGCCGACTACGCCAAGGTGCGTGAGCAGCATGCCAACAAGAAGGCCACGCCGCTGGTGACGCTGGCCCAGGCCCGCGCCAACAAGACGCCGATTGACTGGGCGGTCTTCCAGCCGACCAAGCCGCGCTTTCTAGGCCGCCGGGTGTTCCGCAACTACGACCTGGCCGAGCTGGCCGCCTGCATCGACTGGACGCCCTTCTTCCAGACCTGGGACCTGGCCGGCCGCTTCCCCGACATCCTGCGCGACGAGATCGTGGGCGACTCGGCCACCCGCGTGTTCAGCGACGGCAAGCGCATGCTGCAGCGGCTGATCGAGGGCCGCTGGCTGCACTGCGACGGCGTCATCGGCCTGTATCCGGCCAACACGGTGAACGACGACGACATCGAGATCTATGCCGACGAGTCGCGCACCGAGGTGCTGATGACCTGGCGCGGCCTGCGCATGCAGACCGTGCGGCCGGTGGTCGACGGCGTCCAGCGCCCCAACCGCTGCCTGGCCGACTTCGTGGCGCCCAAGGGCACGCGGGCCGACTACGTGGGCCTGTTCGCGGTGAGCGCGCAGGGCGTGGAAAAGAAGGAAAAGCAGTTCCTGGACGACCACGACGACTACTCGGCCATCATGCTCAAGGCACTGGCCGACCGCCTGGCCGAAGCCTTTGCCGAGCGGCTGCACCAGCGCGTGCGCACCGAGTTCTGGGGTTACGCCGCAGCTGAAGCACTGAGCAACGAAGAGCTGATTGCCGAGCGCTACCAGGGCATCCGCCCCGCGCCCGGCTACCCCGCCTGCCCCGACCACCTGCCCAAGCGCGACATGTTCCGCGTGCTGGAAGCCGGCGACGTGGGCATGGCGCTGACCGAGAGCCTGGCGATGACGCCGGCCGCCGCGGTCAGCGGCTTTTACCTGGCGCACCCGGAAGCGGCGTACTTCAACGTCGGCAAGATCGGTGACGACCAGCTGGCCGACTGGCAGGCCCGCAACGCGCTGGACGAGCGCGACGCCCGCCGCGCGCTGGCGCCCCTGTTGAACTGAGCCCGCCCCCAAGCTCGCTGCGCTCGCGTCCCCCAGGCCCTTGTGAGAGGGCCCTTCGGACCCTTGGGGATCTCAGTCCCTTGGGGCGGCCCGGCGGGACTGAGCCAGTCTGTTGCAACTGCCGGGAAGGCCCGGCGGTTCCGGCGAATGAAGACCTTGG
>NZ_CAXFDV010000548.1:0-22808 GCF_964001545.1 uncultured Aquincola sp. | reverse complement strand
GTGGCGGCCGATGTTGCGGGCGGCGGCCAGCACGTACTGCAGGTCGGCCGAGCCGTCTTCGTCGGGCGGGGTGCCGACGCCGATGAATTGCAGGGTGCCATGGCCGACGGCGTAGCCGACATCGGTCGTGAAATGCAGTCGCCCCGCTGCGGCGTTGCGCCGCACGACGGCGTCCAGGCCGGGCTCATGGATCGGGATCTCGCCCCGCTGCAGCATGGCGATCTTGCGCTCGTCCACATCGAGGCACACCACATGGTTGCCCATCTCGGCGAGGCAAGCGCCGGTGACCAGACCTACGTACCCGGCACCGACAACGGTGATCTTCATGCTTGCAGTCTCCCTGATGCGTGCCAGCAGCTCATTGACGGACGCGATTCTGCCTGCAGCACTGTGTCGGTTCTTCGGGCGGGCGCACTCACGCCATGCCTCGCCTCCATTTGCCCAGGACTGCACGGCCGCTTGACTCAAAATCGACACACGTTGGCCGCCCTCCGGCCGCGACCAACCGTGTCTTCCCCATGAAAATCCTCCTCACCGGCGCTGCCGGCTTCATCGGCGCCCATGTCGCCCGCCTGCTGCTGGCCCGTGGCGACGAGGTGGTCGGCATCGACAACCTCAACGCCTACTACGACCCCCAGCTCAAGCACGACCGGCTGGCGCTGCTGCAGGGCCAGCCCGGCTTCCGCTTCCAGCAGATGGACGTGGCCGACCGCAGCGCGATGCCGGCGCTGTTCGCGCAGGAAAAGTTCGCCCGCGTGGTGCACCTGGCGGCGCAGGCCGGGGTGCGGCACTCGCTGGTCGACCCGCATGCCTACATCGACAGCAACCTGGTCGGCTTCACCAACATCCTGGAAGGCTGCCGCCACCACGGCGTGCAGCACCTGGTGTATGCCTCCAGCTCCAGCGTGTACGGCGGCAACACGCAGATGCCGTTTTCCGAGCACCACGGCGTGGACCACCCGGTGAGCCTGTACGCGGCCACCAAGAAGGCCAACGAGCTGATGGCCCACACCTACAGCCACCTGTTCAACCTGCCCACCACCGGGCTGCGCTTTTTCACCGTGTACGGCCCCTGGGGCCGGCCGGACATGGCGCTGTTCCTGTTTACCCGCGCCATCCTGGCCGGCGAGCCGATCCAGGTGTTCAACCACGGCAAGATGGTGCGCGACTTCACCTACATCGACGACATCGCCGAAGGCGTGGTGCGCACGCTGGACCATGTGCCCACGGCCAACCCGGCCTACGACCGCAGCCAGGCCGATGCGGCCGCCAGCCACGCGCCCTACCGCGTGTTCAACATCGGCAACCACCAGCCGGTGCAGCTGATGGACTTCATCGCAGCGATCGAGCGCCACACGGGGCGCGAAGCCATCAAGCAGCTGCGCGACATCCAGCCCGGCGACGTGCCGGCCACCTATGCCGACGTGTCCGAACTGCAGGCCTGGACCGGCTTCACGCCCGCCACCTCGGTGGATGAAGGCGTGCGCCGCTTCGTCGAGTGGTACCGGGGCTACTACAAGGTCTGATCGGCCCAGCGCGCGGCCAGCAGCTTGCGGTCGATCTTGCCATTGGGGTTGCGCGGCAGCGGCCCGGCCACCGGCACCACGCCGGCCGGCACCATGTAGGCCGGCATGCGCTGGCGGCACTGCGCCAGCAGCGCGGGCACGTCGAGCGCGGCACTGCCGTCGGGCGCGGTGGCCACCACCTGGATGGCCTGGCCCAGCGCCGGATGGTCCACGCCGAAGGCCGCGCACTCGCCCACCTGCTGGGTGGCGTACAGCACCTCTTCCACTTCGGTGGGGCTGACGCGGTAGCCCGAGGTCTTGATCATCTCGTCGCGCCGACCGATGAAGTACAAAAAGCCTTCCGCGTCCTTGCGCACGGTGTCGCCCGAATACACCGCGTATTCGGGCAGCTGCAGCCCGCCCAGCCGGCCGCCGATGCCCGCCGGCAGCAGCTTGTAGCGCTCGGCGGTCTTGTCGGCGTCGTTCCAGTAGCCCTGGCCCACCAGCGCGCCGCGGTGCACCAGTTCGCCCGGCTCGTCGGGGCCGCACTCGGTGCCGTCGTCGCGCAGCACCAGGATCTCCGCATTGGGAATCGCCTTGCCGATGGAATCGGGCCGGCGGTCCACCTCCTCGGGCGGCAGGTAGGTCGAGCGGAAGGCTTCGGTCAGCCCGTACATCAGGAAGGGCCGGGCCGAAGGCGCGCGCTGGCGCAGCGCCATCAGCGTTTCGCGCGGCATGCGGCCGCCGGTGTTGGCGAAGTAGCGCAGCTGGGCGTCGATCTCGGGCGGCCATTCCAGCTGCGTGAGCTGGATGTACAGCGGCGGCACGGCGGTCAGGCCGGTCACGCGTTCCTTGGCCATGGCCTTGAGCACGTCGCGCGGCATCAGGTAGTTCAGCAGCACCACCCGCGCACCCACGTGGAAGGCGGTGGTGAGCTGGCTGAAGCCGGCATCGAAGGACAGCGGCAGCGCCGCCAGCAAGGTGTCGCTGGCGCGGTTGTCCAGGTAGCTAGCCACGCTCTTGGCGCCCACCACCATGTTGCGGTGGGACAGCACCACGCCCTTGGGCCGGCCGGTGGAGCCCGAGGTGTAGAGGATGGCGGTGATGTCGCTGTCGATCACCCGGTGCGGCGCGGCCTGCGGACCGTCCAGCAGCGCGGGCCAGCCCAGCCGCTGCACGCCGGGCGGCAGTGCGGCGTCGGTGGCCGCGCCTTCCGTCACCACCACGCAGCGCAGCGCCGGGCACTGGGCCAGCACCGGTGCCAGCGTGGCCAGCCGTTCGGGCGAGGTGACGAGCACCCGCACGTCGCAGTCCTGCAGGATGAACACCGCCTGCTCGGGCTTGAGCAGCGGGTTGATCGGCACCATCACGCCGCCCGCAGCCGGCGCGCCGAAGCTGGCGATCACCGTCTCGAAGCGCTTTTCCAGGTAGATGGCCACCCGCTCGCCGCGCTGCAGGCCGGCGTGCACCACGCCGCCGGCGAAACGGCGCACCGCCTCGTCCAGCGCGCCGTAGTTCAGCGTCTGGCCGGCGGCGGTGAGGGCGGGGGCCTGCGCATCGCGCGCGGCCGCGAAATGCACCAGTTCGTGCAGAAGGTGGCTGTCGGGCATGAAAAAAGTATGGCATGCGGGGTGCAGGCGGCGCGGGCCACGTAGCCGGTGCAGGTGCGCAGCCCGCCACGGAAACCACCCGTTTGGGGGAAGCGCCGCCTCCTAGAATCCCCGGCCTGCCCGAACCCTGAATCAAGCCCGGAGTAACCCGATGGATGTGAAGCGCGAACTGCTCGGCGTGCTGGATGAAACGCTGGGCCTGCAAGGCCGGGCCCAGAGCTTCGATGCTTCCACACCGCTGCTGGGCGCCCTGCCCGAGCTGGACTCGATGGCCGTGGTGTCGCTGATCGCGGCGCTGGAAAGCCACTTCGGGCTCATCGTGGACGACGACGACATCGACGGCAGCACCTTCGCCACCGTCGGCTCGCTGGTGGACTTCGTCAACGACAAGCTGGCCGCATGACGCGCCGGCGCGCGCTGCGCCCCCTGCCGTGATGGAAGCCTTCTTCCTCCCCGTCGCGCACGCCGAAGGCGGCCGCTTCTGCATCCACCACCCGCCCGCGGCTGGCCAGCCGGCGCGGGGGGCGATGCTGTACCTGCCTCCTTTTGCGGAAGAGATGAACAAGTCGCGCCGCATGGTGGCGATGCAGGCGCGCGCGCTGGCCCAGCAGGGCCATGCGGTGTTGTGCATCGACCTGCACGGCTGCGGCGACAGCGCGGGCGAGCTGGCCGACGCCAGCTGGGCGGGCTGGGTGGCCGATGCGCTGGCCGGCGCCCACTGGCTGCAGGCGCGCCACCCGGGCCTGCCGCTCACGCTGTGGGGCTTGCGCACCGGCGCGCTGCTGGCCGGCGCGGTGGCCGCCGCGCTGCCGGCGCCCAGCCGCCTGCTGCTGTGGCAGCCGGTGACCGGGGGCAAGCAGGCGCTGCAACAGTTTCTGCGGCTGCAGGCGGCGGCCGACCTGATCGACGGCAAACAACAAGGCGCGGTGGCCGCGCTGCGTCAGCAGCTGGCGCAAGGCGAGTCGGTGGAAGTGGCCGGCTACCGCCTGCCCGCCGCAGTGGCGCACGGCCTGGAGGCGGCCACGCTGGTGCCCGGCGCGCAGGTGGCCGGCCTGACCTGGCTGGAAGTCAGCTCCCGCGCCGAGCCGGCGCTGAGCCCGGCCAGCACGCTGGCGCTGGACAAGTGGCGTGCCAGCGGCGTGCCGGTGCAATCGGCCGCGGTGCGCGGCCCGGCGTTCTGGCAGACGGTGGAGATCGAGGACGCGCCCGCGCTGATCGCGGCCACGACCGCGGCACTGGTGGCCGGCCTGCCCGTCGAAGCAGCCACCGGGGTGGCGGCATGACGGTCGCTTACCGCGAGTCGGCGCTGGTGTTCGCCTGCCAGGGCGAGCAGCTGGTGGGCGTGCTCACGCGCCCGGCCGCCGCGCCCGCCCAGCCGCTGCCCGGCGTGCTGGTGGTGGTGGGTGGGCCGCAGTACCGCGTGGGCGCGCACCGCCAGTTCGTGGAACTGGCGCGGGCGCTGGCCAGCGCCGGCCATGCGGTGCTGCGCTTCGACGTGCGCGGCATGGGCGACAGCAGCGGCGAGCTGCACGATTTCCTGCAGATCGACGACGACATCGCCGCCGCCATCGACACCCTGTGCCGCGAGGCCCAGGTGACGCAGGTGGTGCTGTGGGGCCTGTGCGACGGCGCTTCGGCCGCACTGCTGTACTGCGACGGCCGTGCCGACGCCCGGGTGGCGGGCCTGGCCCTGGCCAACCCGTGGGTGCGCTCGGCCGAAAGCCTGGCGGCCACGCACGTCAAGCACTACTACCTGCGCCGGCTGGCGGACGGCGCCTTCTGGCGCAAGCTGGTGGCCGGCGGCGTGGGCCGCCAGGCCGTGCAGGAATTGCTGGGCAACGTGGGCACCGCCCTGCGCGGCCGGCTGGCCCGGCGCGCAGCCGGCGGCAGCGGCGGCGCACCGCTGCGCTACCAGGACCGCATGGCGCGCGCCTGGCAGCGGTTTTCGGGCAAGATGCTGCTGATCATCAGCGGTGACGACTACACCGCCAAGGAGTTCCTGGGCGAAGTGGCCGCCGCCACCGCCTGGCGGGGTGCGCTGGACCTGCCGCAGGTGCGCCGCCACGACCTTCCGCTGGCCGATCACACGTTTTCCACCCCGGGCCAGGGCGCCGCTGCGGCACAGGCCACGCTGCATTGGCTGGGCGCACCCGGCCGACACAGCCAAGACCCTCAAGGAGTACGAGCGCCATGAACAAGCTCTGGTCCTGCCTGCTGCTGGCCCTGGCCTGCACCTCCGTGCAGGCCGCCATCGACACCAACGACGCCGAAGGCAGCTGTGGTCCGATCTACATCCCCACCCACGTGGGGCCGTTCGACTACCGCACCGATCGCCAGCTGCTGTCCACGGTGGAGTTCGGCCACTTCCAGCCCGGCGTGGAACGGCTGATCAAGCCGATGTTCCAGTACTTCGGCGCCGATCTGGACTACACGCTCAAGGCCTATCCCAACCACCATCGGGCGCTGATGACGATGGCGCGGCTGTCGATCAAGGAAAAGACGCTCAACCCCAAAGGGGCCAACTACTCGGCCGAGTGCTACTTCATCCGCGGCATGACCTTCCGGCCCGACGACCTGATCGTGCGGATGATCTACGCCAGCTTCCTGGTCATGCACCAGCGCAACGAAGACGCCAACAAGCAGCTGAACTTCGTGCTGGAAAGCGCCGGCGACGACCCGTTCACCCACTACAACGTCGGGATGATCTACGCCGACATGAAGGACTGGCCCAAGGCGCTGCAGCAGGCGCACATCGCGCTGGCCGGCGGCTTTGCCCGCCCCGAGCTGAAGACCCGGCTGCAGTCGGCAGGCCAGTGGCGCGAGCCCGCGGCCGACGGCGCCGCTGCGGCGGCAGCCAAACCCGCGAGCGCGGCCAGCCGATGAGCGCCCGCGGCGCCGCGGCTTCACCCTTGGCCGCTGCCGCGGGGGCGCCGCCCCTGCGCATCCGCCGCTTCAACCCCGAGGGCTTCGGCTTTCCGCGGCCGGCGGTGCCGGTGCGGCCCTGGCTGCGCACCGACCAGCTGCGCCGCAGCGCACAGGCGCCCGGCCAGGCGCTGGCCGACGCCGGCCGCGTGGTGCTGCCGTTTGCGATGGGCCGCTACGCGCTGCAGGCGGCGCTGCGCGCCAGCGGCGTGGGCCCGGGCACCCGCGTGCTGGCCCCGGCCTACCACTGCCGCAGCATGATCGACGGGGCGCTGGCCCTGGGCGCGGAAGTGGCGTTCTACCGCGTCACGCCGTCGCTGGGCGTCGACCTGGACCACCTGCAGCAGTTGGCGGCGCAGCGCGGCCGGCCCGTGCGGGCGGTGATCGCCGCGCACAGCTTCGGCTTCGGGCAGTCGCTGCAGGCGCTACTGGCCTGGTGCGCCGCGCAGGACGTGCGGCTGGTGGAGGACTGCTC
Organism: uncultured Aquincola sp.; assembly: GCF_964001545.1. Lineage (NCBI taxonomy): Bacteria > Pseudomonadati > Pseudomonadota > Betaproteobacteria > Burkholderiales > Sphaerotilaceae > Aquincola > uncultured Aquincola sp. The sequence continues at coordinate 16,296 of NZ_CAXFDV010000548.1, read as the reverse complement.
CCACGTGCTGATGCACCCTGCCGTGCCCACCGGCCTGGGCCTGGCGGGCGACTTCGGCATTGCCAGCCCCAACAAGTTCTTTCCCGTGGAAGACGGCGGCCTGCTGTGGCACCAGCCCCAGCTGGCGGTGCAGCCGGCCGACCGCTCGCCCTCGCCGCTGGCCGAGCTGCGGGGCGCCTGGCGCACGCTGCAGCGGGCCCGCCAGGGGCAGGCGCCGGCCATGCCTGCAGCGGCCCCCGCCGCCCTGGGCCACCGACCCGCCGCCACCGACGCTCTGGCAGCCGGCGACAGCGAAAGCGTCTGCGCCACGCCGTCCGACCACTTCGACGAAGCCCTGGCCCGCAGCCGCGGCCAGGCCGGCGCCCGCTGGCTGGCCGCCCATGTGGATGCGCCGGCGATGGCCGCGCAGCGCCGCCGCCGCTACCAGCAGTGGCTGCAGGCCGCCCGCCAGTGGCCCGAGGTCGAGGCGCTGTACCCGGCGCTGCCCGACGCAGTGGTGCCCTACATGGTGCCGCTCTTCCTGCGCAGCCGCGTGGCCGAGCGCTTCGAGGCGCTGAAGTACGCCCGCGTGCCCGTGGGCCGCTGGGACGACATGGCGGTGTCGGACTGCCCGGTGGCCGGGCGCTACCGCCTGTCGCTGGTGCACCTGCCCTGCCACCAGGCCATCGACGACACGCAGATGGACTGGCTGCTGCAGGCGGCCACCCATGCCATGGCCCGCCTGGGATGAGCCCCCCATGAGCACCCAGGACACCACGCTGCCGATGCCCCGCGCCCCTGAATCGCCGCCCCTGCCCGTCGCACCGACTTCCTGGCGCTGGCAGGCGCACCGCCTGCGTGACGCGGCTGCCTTCGAAGGCCATGCCAGCGCCTGGGACCAGTTGCTGCACCGCCTGTGGGGCGAGCACCCCATGCTGTCGGCCGCCTTCGTGGGCGAGCTGCTGCGCCGCTTCGGCAGCGGCCAGGAATGGCTTCTGATCGGGCGCGACCCGGCGGGCCAGATGCAGGGTATGGCCGTGCTGCGGCGTGGCCGCGGGGGCATGTGGTCGAGCTTCGTGCCCTCGCAGGCGCAGGTGGCGCCGGTGCTGCTGGCCGACGGCCAGGGCGTGCCGGCGATGTTCCGGGCGCTGCCGGGGCTGGCTTGGCGCATCGACTTCCTGTGCAACGACCCCGATTTCGGCGACCTGTCGGCCAGCGCCGGCCGGCAGCCCAACACCAGCTGGCATGCGCTGACCACTTCGGTGGACCTGTCCGGCGGCTTCGAGGCCTACTGGGCTGCCCGCCCCACCAAACTCAAGCAGAACATGCGCCGCTACGAGCGGAAGCTGAGCGCCGCCGGCCCGGTGCGCTTCGTGGTGGTGCGCGAGCCCGAGGCCGTGGCCCAGGCGGTGGCCCGTTACGCGGCCATCGAGTCCAGCGGCTGGAAGGGGCGCGCCGGCACGGCGCTGCACGTGGGCAACGACCAGTTCGTCTTCTACCAGACCCTGATGGCAGGCCAGGCGCGCCACGGCGGCGCTGAGGTGTACGAGCTGTGGGTGGGCGACCAGCAGCTGGCCTCGCGCCTGGCGCTGACCAGTGCCCAGCGGGTGGTGATGCTCAAGACCACCTACGTGGAAGCGCACAGCGAGTTCTCGCCCGGCCACATCCTGCTGTACCGCACGCTGGAGCATGGCTTTGCGGCCCATGCCGGCAAGCGGGTGGAGTTCTACACCAACGCCACCCGCGAGCAGCTGTCCTGGAACACCGCGCAGCGCCACATCCACCATGCCAGCCACAGCCGCTTCGAGCCGCTGCTGGCCTGGGTGCGGGTGGCGCGGGCGCTGCGCGCGCGGCTGCTGCAGCCGATGTGGCGGCCTGGCACGCAAGGCAGCTCCGCGTCGCTGCCGGCCGCGCCGGCGCTGCCGCCCGACCTGGTGCGCTGGATGACGGCGGCCGAGCTGGCGGGCATCGAACGCGGCCATGCCTGGTTTGCCAACCTGTGCGGCGAGGTGCCCACGCTGGCTGAACATGCCCGCTTCGAGGTGGCGCGCAGCACCGACGGCGAGGTGCTGGCGGTGCTGCCCACCCAGCACCTGCCGCGCGAGGGCTGGCGCGGCGCCTCGCTGCATGCGCTGTCCAACTTCTACACCCCGTTGTACACGCCGGTGCTGTCGGACGACATCGCCAAGCAGGAGCTGGCCGGCCTGCTGCACCAGGCCATGCGGCGGGCCGGCGCCAGCCGCGCGCAGTTCTTCCCGATGGACGTGGCTTCGCGCGAGTACTCGCTGATGCGCGACGGCTTCATCCGCGCCGGCATGCCAGTGTTCCAGTACTTCTGCTTCACCAACTGGTATTTGCCGGTGCGCGGCGACTGGGCCACCTACCTGGCCCAGCGCCCGGGCGTCACCCGCAGCCTGCTGATGCGCCGCGGCCGCAAGTTCGCCCAGGTGGGCGGCTCGCTGGAAATCATCACCGGCGGCGATCGCCTGGAAGCCGGGCTGCAGGCCTTCCAGGAGGTCTACGCCGCCAGCTGGAAGCAGCCCGAGCCGCATCCCGGCTTCGTGCCCGGGCTGATCCGCGCCAGCGCCGAGCGCGGCTGGCTGCGCCTGGGCGTGGCCTGGCTGGACGGCAAGCCGATCGCGGCGCAGTTCTGGCTGGTCAACGACCGCAAGGCCTGGATCTACAAGATCGCCTACGACGCGCAGCAGTCGGGCCACTCGCCCGGTACCCTGCTCACCGGCCACATGATCGAGTCGCTGTTCAACAGCGGCGAAGTGGACGAGATCGACTACCTGACCGGCGACGACCCCTTCAAACGCGACTGGATGACGCACCGGCGCGAGCGCTGGGGCCTGGTGGCGTTCGACCCGTCCACGCTGTCGGGCCTGGCCGGCCTGCTGCGCGAGCTGCTGGGCCAGACGGCCAAGAGCCTGCTGGCACCGTTGCGCCACCGCCTGCGCCGCCCCGCCACCCCGGAGGCACCGCGATGACCCGCCGCGCGCCGGCCTTGCCGACCCTGCCCGACCCGCTGCGCCGCCGCTGGCTGGCCGCCGGCAGCCTGGCGCTGGCCCTGCCCGTGGCGCGGGCACGCGCCCAGGTGCTGCAGGTGGGCCCCGGCCGCGACTTCAAGACCCTGGCCGAAGCCGCCCGCCGCGCGCGCGATGGCGACACCATCGAGGTGGACGCGGGCGACTACCGCGGCGACGTGGCCGTGTGGCCGCAAAGTGGGCTGCAGCTGCAGGCCGTCGGCGGCCGCGTGCGCCTGCTGGCAGACGGGCAATCCATCCAGGGCAAGGGCATCTGGGTGATGCGCGGCGAGCGGTTGCGGGTGCAGGGCTTCGATTTTGAGCAGGCGCGTGTGCCCAGCCTCAATGGCGCCGGCATCCGGCTGGAGCGCGGCACGCTGGAGGTGGTGGACTGCCGCTTCTTCGACAACGAATGCGGCATCCTCACCGCCAACGAGCGCAGCATCGAGCTGAGCATCGAGCGCTGCGAATTCGGCCGCCAGGTGCGCGCCGACGGCAAGAACCACCATGTGTACGCCGGCGCCATCGGCCGCCTGACGGTGCAGGGCAGCAGCTTCAGCGGCGCGCGCAGCGGCCACCTGCTCAAGAGCCGCGCCCAGATCAACCACGTGGCCTGGAACCGCCTGGCTGATGGCGCCGACGGCCAGGCCAGCTACGAGCTGGAGTTTCCCAACGGCGGCCAAGCGCTGGTGCTGGGCAACGTCATTCAGCAGGGTCCGCAGACCGAGAATCCCAACATCGTGTCCTTCGGGGCCGAAGGCTACGCCACCGGCCCGAACGAGCTGGTGATGGCCTTCAACACCCTCGTCAACGAGCGGCGCAACGGCGGCATCTTCCTGGCCATGCGGCCGGGCGCCGACCGCCTGCGGCTGGTGGGCAACCTGCTGGTGGGCCCCGGCCTGCTGGCAGCCGACCACGTGGCCGCGATGACCGACCTGCGCGACAACCCCGCCCTGCCGCTGGCCGATCTCGTCAACCCCGCCCAGGGCGACTACCGCCTGCGCCGCACCGCCGCCGCCCGACTGACGCCCTTCACGCTGACCGGCGACGATGCCGACCTGCTGCCCCGCGGCATGTTCACCGCGCCGCGTGGCTGGGCGGCCCGCCCGCCGGCGGCCACCCTGCTGCCCGGTGCACTGCCGCCCGGCACCTGAGTACCTTTGAAGAAGCATCCCGACGCCATGTCCGCCGCCACCCTTGCAGAACCCGCCACCCTGGCACTGGCCCTCGGCCGCCCGCAGTTCGCCGACCAAGCGCTGCAGGCCATCCAGGCGCGTGACGGCGACCTGGCCGCCTGGCAGGCCGCCTTCACGCAGGCCGACCCCGCCACCGTGCTGGCCCGCGTGGGCGGCGACTTCGCCGTGGCGTTGACGCTGCCCGACGGCCGGCAGCTGCTGGCGGTGGACCGCTTCGCCATCCGCACCCTGTGCTACCGGGTGGAGGCGGCCGGCGAGCGCAGCATGCTGCGCGTGGCCGAGCAGGCCGATGCACTGGCCGCGCCCGGCGACGGGGTGAACCGCCAGGCGGTGTTCGACTACCTCTACTTCCACGCCATTCCATCGCCCGGCACCGCCCATGCCGGCGTGCTGCGGCTGCCGCCCGCCCACTGCCTGGTGTTCGACGGCCGTAACGCCACGGTCACGCCGTACTGGGTGCCCACCTTCCAGGACAAGGGACCGCCCCAACGGGCCAGCTTCGAGCAGCTGCGCGACGAATTCCGCCGCCTGCTGCGCGACGCGGTGGCCGCCACCGCCGATCCCGCGCGGCCGGCCAGCTTCCTCAGCGGCGGCACCGACAGCTCCACCGTCGCCGGCATGCTGCGCGAGGCCACCGGCCAGAAGCCGGCCACCTTCTCGATCGGCTTCGATGCCGAGGGCTACGACGAGATGGCCTTCGCCCGCATCGCGGCGCAGCGCTTCGACACCGAGCACCACGAGTACTACGTCACCCCCGACGACCTGGTGCGCAGCATGCCCGAGGTGGCCGCCGGCTACGACCAGCCCTTCGGCAACTCGTCGGCGCTGCCGGCCTACTTCTGCGCCTTGATGGCCAAGCGCGAAGGCGTGCGCCGCATCCTGGCCGGCGACGGCGGCGACGAGCTGTTCGGCGGCAACCTGCGCTATGCCAAGCAGCGGGTGTTCAACGTCTACGACCATGTGCCCGGCGCGTTGCGCAGCGCGCTGCTGGAGCCGGTGCTGGGCACCCGCGCCGCCCGCCAGCTGCCGCTGCTGCGCAAGGCCGCCAGTTACGTGGAGCAGGCCCGCGAACCGCTGCCCCAGCGCCTGGAAACCTACAACCTGCTGCTGCGCCTGGGCCTGGCCGACGTGCTCACGCCCGCCTTCCGCGCGCAGGTCGATGAGCAGGGCCCCCTCAAGGCCCAGCAGGCGGTGTGGCAACAGGCACGCACCGGCAGCCTGCTCAACCGCCAGCTGGCCTTCGACTGGCGCTACACCCTGGCCGAGACCGACCTGCCCAAGGTGTGCGGCACCACGCGGCTGGCGGGGCTGGACGTGGCCTTTCCGATGCTGGATGCGCGGCTGGTGGACTTTTCGCTGCGGCTGCCGGCCGACGCCAAGCTCAAGGGCCTGAAGCTGCGCTGGTTCTTCAAAGAAGCGCTGCGCGGCTTCCTGCCCGACGAGATCATCACCAAGAAGAAGCAGGGCTTCGGCCTGCCCTTCGGCGTGTGGACGCAGCGGCACGCCGGCCTGAAGGCCATGGCCGCCGATGCGCTGGGCAGCCTGTCCACCCGCAACCTGGTGCGCCCGCCCTTCCTCGACGCGCTGCTGAACCAGCGCCTGCCCGAGCACCCCGGCTACTACGGCGAGATGGTGTGGATCCTGACCATGCTGGAGCTGTGGCTGCGCGCCCACGCGCCGCAGTGGCGCATCGAGTAAGCCCATGGCGCCCACCCCTGCCGACGCCCTGGTCAGCGTCATCATTCCCACCTACAACTGCAGCGCCTACATCCGCCAGACGGTGGATGCGGTGCTGGCACAGACGCACCGGCCGATCGAACTCATCGTCATCGACGACGGCTCCACCGACGGCACGCCCGAGCTGCTGGCCGCCTACGGCGACCGGTTGAAGCTGGTCCGCCAGGCCAATGCCGGCGTGTGCGCCGCGCGCAACCACGGCCTGCGGCTGGCCCAGGGCGACTTCGTGTGCCTGATGGACCACGACGACTACTGGTACCCCGACAAGCTGGCGCTGCAGCTGCGCGCCTTTGCGGCGCACCCCGAGGTGGCGGTGGTGTTCAGCGCCTTCCAGCCCTGGCGCCGGCCGGCCGAGGACCAGGACTTTCCGCCGCCCGAAAGCGTGCCGCAGGAGGCGCATGGCGACGCTGCCGACCCGCGCTTTTCGGGCTGGATCTACCACGAGTTTCTGCTGGACTGCTGGATGCTGACCAGCACCGCGATGTTCCGCGCCCAGGCCTTCCAGCAGGCCGGCACCTTCGACGAGAACCTGCCCTACAGCGAAGACTGGGAGCTGTGGCTGCGCATGTCGCGGCGCTTCCAGTTCCTCAAGCTGCGGCAGGTGACCACGCTCTACCGCCAGCACCGCCAGCAAGGCAACCGCGTGCTGCGGCCCATCGACTACCGCACCCGGCTGCTGGCCGACACCGCCGCCCGCTGGGGCCTGGCCAGTGCCGACGGCCGGCGGGTGGACGACCGCACCTTCCGCCAGCAGCTGGCGCGCTACCACGTCGAGTACGGGCTGGGCCATCTGGCCCATGGCGACCGCGCCACCGGCCTGCGTGCGATGCTGGCGGCCCTGCGCACCTGCCCCTGGCGCATCAAACCCGCCGCCTATGTGGCGGCCACCCTGCTGGGCTGGAAGCCCGCCGTCTGAACCCTTTTTCGGCTGCGCGCTGTGCGGCGGCCTTGCCTGGACCTGACCCGATGTTCGACCACTTCAGACAGCGACAACACAAGCGCTGGTTCAACTTCCGCTGCGCCGCCATCGACCGCACGCCGCCGGTGCGCTGCAACCCGGACAGCAACGTCGTCATCGTCAGCCAGGTGTACCACCCCGACACCACCATGCTGCTGTTGGCGGCCAAGAGTTTTGCGCGCTACCTGGCGCCGCGCGGCTTCGTGCTAGTGGACGACGGCCTGCTGGACGCCGACAAGGCGCGGCTGAGCCACCACCTGGGCAACGTCACCTACGTGCCCACCGCGCAGGCGGCCGACCCCGCGCTGCCGCGCGGCGGCGCCTGGGAGCGCTTTGCCGCGCTCACCCGCGAGAACGCCAGCCACTACGTGATCCAGCTCGACTCGGACACGCTGACGCTGCAGCCGCCGAAGGAGGTGCTGGACAGCGTGGCCGCCGGCCGCACCTTCACGCTGGGCACCAGCAGCGGCACCCACCCGGTGGCGGTGCAGACCGCCTCGGACTACGCCAGCCAGCACCACTCCAAGCACGTGCAGAACGCCGCCGAACGTGTGCTGGCCCAGCTGCCCGATGCGGCCGGCCTGAAGTACGTGCGCGGCTGCGCCGGCTTCACCGGCTTTCCGCCGGGCACCTTGTCGCTGGAGCGCATCCGCGACTTCTCCAAGGCGATGGAACAGCTGGTGGGCGCGCAGCGCTGGGCCGAATGGGGCACCGAGCAGGTGACCTGCAACTTCATGGCCGCCAATGCGCCCGACGCGCTGGTGTTGCCGGTGGACCGCTACCCGTTCTGGATTCCGGGCGCCGACCTGACCGACGTGGCGCTGGTGCACTTCTTCGGCACCTTCCGCTTCCAGGGCGGCATGTACCAGCGGCGCGGCCTGCAGCTGTGCCGCGAACTGGCGGGCCGATGAGCCAGCCACCCGTGCCGCCGGCCGTGCCGCCCGCGGCGGTGCCTACCGGTCCCGCGGCCGAGCCCGTGCCGGCCGCCACCACGCCGCCCGCCGACACCGAACGTCTGGGCGGCAAGGCCGTGCGCGGCGCGGCATGGCTGAGCGCCGGCCAGCTGGCGCGCCAGGCCTTTTCCTTCGGCACCAGCCTGGTGTTGGCGCGCCTGCTGGTGCCCGACGACTTCGGCCTCTTCGGCATGACCTACGTGGCGGCCGAGATCGCGCAGGTGTTCATCTCGTTCGGGCTGGGCGCCGCCATCGTGCAGCGCCGGGTGAGTGCGCCCGACGTGCTGACCACCTGCTTCTGGTTCAACGTGGTCATCGGCCTGGCCGCCGGGCTGGGGCTGGCGCTCAGCGGCCCGTGGCTGGCGGCCTACTACGGCCGGCCCGAGGTGCAGCAGCTGGTGTGGCCGCTGTCCGTCAACATGCTGGTGGCCGGCGCCATGGTGGTGCCGCAGGCCATCCTCACCCAGCAGCTGCGCTTTCGCGACATGGCGGTGGCGCAGATCGTGGGCAGCGTGCTGGCCGCGGTGGGCGCGCTGGCGCTGGCCTGGGCCGGCGTGGGCGTGTGGGCGCTGGCCGCGCAGCCGCTGATCGGCAACCTGCTGACCGGCGCCTGGATGATGCGCAGCAGCCGCTGGCTGCCCGGCCTGCAGCCGGCGCTGCGCCACCTGGAAGGGCTGTTCAGCCTGTCGGCCAACCTGCTGGCCAGCAACCTGGTGACCACGGTGGGCCGCAACCTGCACACCTTCGTCATCGGCCGCTACCTGGGCGCCGCCACGCTGGGCGCCTTCGGCATCGCCTCGGGCCTGACCGGCACGGTGCTGTTCCAGATCACCTCGGTCATCACCCGGGTGCTGTTTCCCACGCTGTCGCAGCTCAAGGACGACCGCGCCCGGCTGGCCAGCGCCTGGCTCACCGCCAATGCGGCGGTGGGGCTCACCACCATTCCCATCATGGCCGGCGCCGCGGCGATGGCGCCCGACGTGGTGCGGGTGCTGTTCGGCCCGCAATGGGGCGAGGCGGTGGAGGTGCTGCCCATCCTGTGCGTGGCGATGGCGGTGCAAAGCCCGCTGATGTCCACCGGCACGGTGCTGCTCACCTACGGTCGCGGCGACCTGCTGCTGCGCACCTCGCTGGTCACCGCGGTGCTCAGCGGCCTGGGCTACTGGATCGGCACCGCCACCGGCGGCCTGGCCGGCGCCGGCTGGGGCTACCTGGCCGTCACCGTCGTCACCCACGCCTGGATGGCGCAGCTGGCCTGCAAGGAAGCGGGGCTGCCGCTGCGCCAGCTGCTGATGCCGCTGCTGGTGCCCACGCTGTGCTCGGCCGGCATGGCGGCCATCATGATGGCCAGCGCCCGCGCGATGCCCGAGCTGGCACCGCTGGCGCGGCTGCTGGTGTGCGTGCTCATCGGCGCGCTGAGCTACCTGGGGCTGCTGATGCTCACCGCCCGCCGCTCCACCTTGAAGCTGCTGCAGGACGTGCTGCGGCAAGTGAAGCGGTGACGCGCCTGGCCACCGCAGCGTCGGCCGCGCTGGCCGCCTGGCGGCTGGGCTGGCACGACGCCTGGCGCAGCCTGGCCTTCGAGCGCAGCCGCGCCCCCCGCCCGCAGGCGGCGCTGCAGGCCTGGCAGGCCGGCCAGGCTGCGCGCCGGCAGCGCGCCCGGCGGCTGGACGCACCGGCCCTGCACCGCCTGCTGCAGGCCGAAGCGGCCTGCGCCGCCGCCGGCCTGGCCTACCCGCGGGAAGACGCCGGCCAGCAGGCGCCCTGGCACCTGCCCGAGCGCTTGGCCACGCTGGCCGCCAATGGCCTGCCGCCCCACCCGCTGATCGCCCCGGCGCTGCTGGCCGCGCTGGTGGGCCCGCCAGCGCAGCAGCCGGGCTCGGCCTGCGATGCACTGCGGGCCTTGCTGGCCGGGGCGGATGCCCTGCCCGCCCGCTGGCAGGGCCTGCCGGTGGGCCTGGCCGCACGCCCGGCGCAGCCCGCCCGCCATGCGGTGTGCCTGCACCTGTTCTACGCCGAGCAGTGGCCCGCCTTCGTGGCCGCGCTGCGGCGGCTGCCGCAGCCGGTGGACCTGTACGTCACGCTGCCGGCCTTTGCCGCCACGCCCGAGCTGCGGCGGCTGGTGCAGGCGCATCCGCGGACCGTGCTGCTGCCCACGCCCAACCGCGGCCGCGACGTGCTGCCCTGGCTGCAGGCGCTGCGGGCCGGCGCGTTCGACGGCTACACCGCCGTGTGCAAGCTGCACACCAAGCGCAGCCCGCACCATGCCGATGGCCAGCGCTGGCGCGACGAGCTGGTGCAGGCGCTGCTGCCCGAGGACAAGAAGGCCTTGCAGGCGCTGCTGGGCGCCTTCGAGCAGGACCCGTCGCTGGGCCTGGCCGGTCCCGGCGCCCATTGCATCGAGCCCGGTGACCGCCAGCATGGCGGCAGCAACCAGCGCGCACTGGCCCGGGTGCTGCCGCGGCTGGGCGGCGCTGCCGGGCCCGATGCGGGCCAGCGGCCCTTCTTCGCCGGCACCATGTTCTGGTTCCGGCCGCGGGCGCTGGCCGGGCTGCGCGCTGCGCCGCTGAGCGCCGACGACTTCGAGCCCGAGATGGCGCAGACCGACGGCACCACCGCACATGCCATCGAGCGGCTGGTATGGCCGCTGGTGGAACATGCCGGCTACCGCGTGACGCGGCTGCCGGCCTAGTCGCCGGGGCTGAAGGCCCGGTGCGCGCTCAGGCGTGCTGCAGGTAGAAGGTGGCCTGGTCGCCGCGGCCTTCGGCATTCACCTGCTCGGCCAGTGCGGCGTTGCGGGCGATGTCTGCCGGCGTCGGTTCGGGGCCGTCGTAGTGGGGCTTGCCGTCGGGCCGGCTCGGGTCACGGCCCAGGGGCACGTTCTGGCGATAGCGGTCGCTGTAGGTGAACTGCTCGTGGTTGGAGTCGTGCACCGTGCGCACCAGCTTCAGCCCGGCCCGCTCGGCCAGCAGGCGCAGGCTTTTTTGCGTGTGCAGGTAGAAGTGGCGCGGCGCGTCCAGCTGGAACCAGTCGGTGCCGAAGCGCTCCCAGGCCAGTGAGTCGACCAGCGGCACCCGGATGATGGCCGTGCCACCGGGTGCCAGCCTGCGCGCCACGGCGGCCATGGTGCCGGCCGCGTCGGGCACGTGTTCGAACGAGTGGTTCATCAACACGATGTCGTACTGACCGTCCAGCGTTTCGGCCGACTGGCGCAGCATGCGAAAGCCCGGGCCCACCTGGTGGTCGCCCTTGGACAGAAACGGGTCGGCGCCCGTCAGGTCGCGGAAGCCGACGTTGTGCAGCCGGTACAGCAGGATGGCCGTGCCGCAGCCGACGTCCACGATGCGGGTGTCCAGCGACAGGCCCGGCACGCGCCGCAGAAACTCGAAGCCGATGCGCAGCTGCGGGGTGTTCAGCGTGGGCAGCGCCAGCTGGCCGCCGGGCGCGAACAGCATCACCCGGTCACGCAGCCGATTGAGCAGGTTCTTCAGCGGCCGGCGGTAGGCCAGCGCCGGGTCCATCGAGAAGCTGTAGTAGCCCTGGCCGTAGTGGCTGGACATGTCGGCCGGGATCTCGGTGATCTGCAGGCAGCCGCAGTCGCTGCACTTGAAGTAGTCGAAGGTCTCGCGCGTGCCGAACATCATCTCGCGCGCGGTGTGGTGCGGGTGCGGGCCGGTGGCGCCGCACACGCGGCAGGTCAGGTCGCCGCTCATGGCGTGGCCAGCGCTTGGCGGTAGGCCGGCGCATCGGCCGGCTGCAGCAGTTCTTGCTCGTAGGTTTCCAGCATGGCCTTCTTGTTCTTCATCACGAAATGCAGGCAGGAGAACTTGTGGCGCTGCCACGGGCCCAGGCGGCCGGCGTTGCGCAGTTCGTCGGGAAACATCATGAACCAGGTCTGCCACACCGGCAGGCCGAGCGACTTGACCAGCTCGGTGGCGGCGATGTCCTCGACGCCGATGTTGCGCTCGGACAGGTAGCGTTCCAGCGGCTCGCGCTGCAGCAGCGCCAGCACCTGGCGCACGGTGCCGGCGCGCAGGAAGTAGCAGCCGCCCTGGCAGAAGCGGAAGTCGACGAAGTGGCCGTCGCCCACCATCGCCGCGTCGCTGCGCGCCACCGCCTGGAAGATGCGGTCGTTGAAGAAGAATACGTCCGAGTCCACCCGCGCGACCACGTCGTCGTCCTGCAGGCCCTCGGCGGCCATCTCATAGGCGCGCCAGATCCAGCCGATCTGCTCGGCGCCATAGCCCATGGCCTTGGGCCACGGGATCACGCGCAGCCCCGGCACCAGCGCCCGCAGCTGGTCGGCCTGCGCTTCGGAGATCGGCATGTCGTTGTCGTTGAACACCAGCACTTCCAGGCGCACGCCGGGCGCCGAGCGCACCACGCTGTGCAGCGCGCAGTACAGGTACGAGAAGTACGAGTGGCAGCTGAAGTAGCACAGGCGGAACACCGGCTGGCGGGCCAGCGGCCGGGCCAGCACCGCGCGGCGCTGGCGCATCTGCCGCGCAAAGGCCGGCAGCTGCCGCAGGCGGATGGGCATGCGCATCATGCGGCCACCTCGTCGGGCACACGGGCGGCGGGCGCCTGCATCAGGTTCATCGCGCAGCGCAGGCCGAAGCGCATCATCGTAGTGTCCCAGGGCGTGAAGCGCGGCAGCTGGTACACGTCGACGCCGCTGCTGGCGGTGCCCGGCGCGGTGCTCACCGCGGCGGCAAAGCCGGCCTTGCGCACCAGGGCCACGTCGCGCGGGCCGTAATCGCCGCCGGGCACGCCGTTGGGGTAGGCGAACAGCGTGGGCGCCTCGCCCAGCCACTGGGTCAGCTGCTCGCGGCCTTCACCGATCTCGCGCGCGGCCACCGCGTCGCTCACGCGCGCCAGGATGGGGTGGCTCACCGTGTGACCGCCGATGTCCATGCCGGCATCACGCAGCGCACGCAGCTGCTCGACGCTCATCATCAGGTCGCTGACCGCGGGCAGGCCGTGGCGCGCGCCGATGGCCTGGGTGCGGGCCACGCGCTCTTCCAGCGCCAGGTACTTCAGCCCGCGCAGCGCGGCGCGGTAGGCGGTCACGCGGCTGGCCGCGTCGCCCACCGGCTGCACGCCGAGGCCGAACTCGCGCCAGTCCAGCTCGCCGGCCGGCGCCTGGCGCACCGCCTCGATCACCGTGTCGTTCCACATGCGGCCCCCACCGGTGTAGCCGGTGGCGATGAAGAAGGTGGCGCTGACGCCGTGGCGCCGCAGCACCGGCGTGGCCAGCGTCAGGTTGTCGGTGTAGCCGTCGTCGAAGGTGATGCAGGCCGGCGCCGCGGGCAGCGTGCCCTGCTGCAGCCGCTGCACCGCCTGCGCCAGCGGCAGCACGTGGAAGCGGCGGGCGATGAAGCCCACCACGCGGTCGAAGCGCTCGACGTCGATCTCGTCGGGCAGCAGCGGATCGACCGCGGGCAGCACCCGGTGGAAGATGAAGATCGACAGCCGGGCGCCGGTGCCGGCGGGGGACAGCCAGGTGTAGGGGTTGAGCATCTCAGTAGGGCTTGGTCGCCATCGCCATGCCGGCCGGCAGCTGCGCCTGGCGGGCCGCCTTGGCCACCGCCAGCTGCTGCTGGCGGCCGATGTGCAGCGCGATGCAGGACACGGCCGAGAGGTAGTACGGCAGGTCGAAATAGGCCAGGCTGAGGAAGGCGCCGGCCACGCCGTAGCCGATGCACGAGACCTGGATCATGCCGCCGAGGTCGGACAGCCAGCGCTGGTCCTCCGAGGCCTGGCCGATCTTCTTCATGCGGCCGGCGGCGATCCAGGTGGTGAGCCCGATCATCAGGAACAGGAACAGGCCGATGAAGCCATGCTCGCCCATCACCTGGAAATAGATGCTGTGCGCGGCCAGCACCAGGTCGGAGCGGTCGGAGTACATCGCGTACACGTCCTTCATGTAGATCATGAAGCCGCCGCCCAGCAGCCGGTCGCAGGCCAGGTTCCAGGCCATCTTCCAGGCATGCAGCCGGCCCAGCGCCGAGTCGTCGGTGTTGTAGGTTTCGATGGTGTTCATGCGCTCAAACCACTGGTCGGGCATGAAGGCCAGGCCGGCGGTGGCGATCACGAGCATGGCCACGCCGGTGACGAACTTGTGGCGGCCCTTGAGCCACAGCATGAAGCCCATGGCGGCCAGCGCCAGGAAGGCGCCGCGCGAGTAGCTGCCCAGCACCATGATGGCCGACAGCGCGATGCAGGCGCCCAGCGCGCGGCGGCGCCAGGGCGTGGTCATCTGCAGCTGGATGTAGCGCAGCAGCGGAATCGTCATCACCACTGCCAGCGCCAGTTCGTTGTTGCCGTGGATGAAGCCGCCCGGACCCCACACGCGGTAGTTGCCCCCGGTCATCAGCGTGAAAAGGCCGCCCTTGACGCCGTAGAAGCCCACGGAGAACGCCAGCGTCCAGATCAGCCAGTCGAGCTTGCGCCGGTCGTTGACCAGGGCGATGGTGACGAACACCATCAGCCAGATCTTCATCGAGCGCTGCCACAGGAACAGCGATTCGTCGAAGAAGAACGAGAACGGCAGCGTGATGCAGGTCCAGAGCATGAACAGCAGGATGGCCCAGGCGGGTGGGCCCAGCAGCGGGTTCTGCCGCTCCTTGGTGACCAGCAGGCCCACCAGCGTGCAGGCCGCGATGCCGGTGGCCACCGGCCAGTCGGCGGCGCGCCAGCCGAACTCGACGTGCGGGCTCATCAAGCTGACCCAGGCGAACAGCGCGGCGCCGATCCACGGCCGCCACAGCGCCCACACCGTGCCGATGCTGATGACGGTGAGGATGAGCAGGTCAGACATGCCGCAGCACCCCCGCCTGCGCACCGGCCAGCGTGTGGAACAGGCGCAGTTGCGCCTGGCTGGTGGCTTCCCAGCTGAAGCCTTCGGCGTAACGCCGCACCGCCGCGCGGTCGGGCGCGGCAGCCAGCAGCGTGCGCACCGCATCGGCAAAGGCGGCGCCGCTGCGCTCGGCCACCAGCCGGCCCACCGCGTCAGTGGCCACCACCTCGGGCGTGCCCCAGATGCGCGTGGCCACCACCGGCGTGCCGCAAGCCATGGCCTCCAGCAGCACATTGGCCCAGCCTTCGCGGCTGGAAGCCAGCACCAGCGCATCGGCGGCGCTGTACCAGCGCAGCAGCTCGGTGTTGGGCACGCTGCCCACCAGGCGCACCTGGTCGGCCACGCCACGCTCGCGCGCACGCTGCAGCAGGCGCTCGCGTTCTTCGCCTTCACCGGCGATCACCAGGCGCGCGCCCGGGTGCGTGGCCTGCAGCGCGGCCACCGCGTCAATGGCCACGTGGTGGCCCTTGCGTTCGATCAGGTGGCCCACCGACAGCAGCAGCGGCGCGCCGTCGATGCCCAGCTCGGCCCGCATCTGCGCCGGGGGCAGCGGCCGGAAGCGCTGCAGGTCGACACCGTTGCGCATCACATGCAGGCGCGCCGGCTCGATGCCCAGCTCGCCGAGCACGTCCATCAGCGCCGCGCACACGCCCACCGAGGCGTCGGCCTGGCGCGCCGCCCACTGGATCATGCGGCGCGGCAGGGTGTACTGCGGAATCAGGTTGAGGTCGGTGCCGCGGGCGGTGATGACCAGCGGCTTGCGGAAATGCCGGGCCAGCAGCGCGGCGGCCACGCCGTCGGGGTAGTAGTAATGGGCGTCGATGACGTCGAAATCGAAGCCTTCGTCCAGCACCGCCTGCACCGCCGGCCGCGCCCACAAGGCCAGCAGCGCGGGCGTGACGGTCATGCCCACCTTCGGAATCAGCGGGTAGCGCGGGTGCCGCACGTCGATGCCGTGGCGCTGCTCACGCAACGGGGTGCGGGCCATCGCGGCACGCTCGCCGTGTTGGGGGTCGGTGGACGGGAACCAGGGCACCGGCGCCACCACACGCGTTTCAATGCCGCCCTGGGCCAGCAGCTCGCGCAGGCGCGTTTCCACGAAGATGCCGTGCACGGGGCGGGCGCTGCTGGGGTACAGCGTCGAGAACAGCAGGGTGCGCAGCGGGCGGCTCATCGGGCGGTGACAAAAGGCGGGTGGGCCAGGGCCGCAGCCCGCAGGACGACAGCCGGCGAGCATAGCGCCCGGTCGTTGCACCGCACCATCCCGCCCTTGCGTGCCGGCAACAACGTCACGCTCAGCCCGCCGGCGGGCGCGCCACCGTGGCGCCGGCACCGCCAACGGTGCC
This sequence comes from uncultured Aquincola sp., assembly GCF_964001545.1. Taxonomy (NCBI): domain Bacteria; kingdom Pseudomonadati; phylum Pseudomonadota; class Betaproteobacteria; order Burkholderiales; family Sphaerotilaceae; genus Aquincola; species uncultured Aquincola sp. Next base: position 242 of record NZ_CAXFDV010000548.1, on the reverse strand, counting down.
ACCACCCGCCAGCGCGGCGGCCAGGCTGGCCACGCGGCGGGCGTTCGCCTGCCAGGTGAGGCCCTGCTCCACGATGGACGCGGCGGCGCCTGCCGCCAGGCGTTCGCGCAGCGCCGCGTCGGCGCCCAGGCGGGTGAGGCCGGCCTCGAAGGCGCCGGGCTGCGCGGGGTCGAACAGCAGCGCGTTGGCGCCGTCCACCAGCACCTCGGCGATGTTGGGCTGGCGCGGCGCGATGATGGCCT
>NZ_CAXFDV010000547.1:0-2012 GCF_964001545.1 uncultured Aquincola sp. | reverse complement strand
GCTGCAGCACCAGGCATTCGGGCAGGTCGCGCGCGCCCACGCCCAGCGGCTCCAGGCTTTGCAGCCACTTGAGCGCGCACTGCAGGCGCTCCAGCAGCTCTTCCTGCTGCTCCAGGTCGGCATCGCCGGCCAGCTGGGCCGCGATCTCGGACAGCGGGTCGGCCAGGTATCCGTCTTCGTTCAGCGATTCGATGAGCACATGCAGCGCGGCCGCGTCGGCCGGCTCCAGCCGCATGCCGGCCATCTGCGCGCGCAGGTGCTCCTGCAGCGAGATGCCGCCGCCACCGCGCTCCTGCGGCTCGAAGTCGTCGCTGTCGTTGTTGCTGCTGCTGCTGGCCGAAGGCGTTTCGCGGATGCCGTCGAAGTCGTCGCGCTCGGTGCCGTTTTCCCAGTCGTCGCGTTCGGTCGTGCCGAAGTCGGCGCTGTCGACGCCGGGGGCCTCGGCGCCGTCACCGTCGGCGGCGGCGCCGGTTTCGGTGCTGCTGCTGCCGGTGTAGTCGCCGTCGTCGGCGCTGCTGCTGGCGGCGGGCCGCTCGAGCGACTGCTCGAAGGCCGGCACATGCTCTTCCTCGGTTTCCAGGAAGGGGTTCTGCTCGAGCATCTGCTCGACTTCCTGGTGCAGTTCCAGCGTGGACAGCTGCAGCAGCCGGATGGACTGCTGCAGCTGTGGCGTCAGGGCCAGGTGCTGCGAGAGGCGGATTTGCAGCGAGGGTTTCATGACATCAACCGGGTTGAACCATCACATGCGGAAGTGCTCGCCAAGGTAGACCTTGCGCACGTCCGTGTTGTCGACGATCTCGTTGGGCGTGCCTTCGGCCAGCACACGCCCTTCGCTGATGATGTAAGCGCGGTCGCAGATGCCCAGCGTCTCGCGCACGTTGTGGTCGGTGATCAGCACGCCGATGCCGCGTGCCTTCAAGAATCCGATGATCCGCTGGATCTCGATCACCGCGATCGGGTCGACGCCAGCGAACGGCTCGTCCAGCAGGATGAAGCGTGGCTGCGTGGCCAGCGCGCGGGCGATTTCCACCCGCCGCCGCTCGCCGCCCGACAGCGATGGCGCCGGGCTGGCGCGCAGCTTCTCGATGCTCAATTCGGCCAGCAGGCCTTCGAGCAGGCGGTCGATCTCCTGGCCCGGCAGCGCGCGGCCGTCGGGGCCGCGCTGCAGTTCCAGCACCGCGCGGATGTTTTCTTCCACGGTCAGCTTGCGGAAGATCGACGCTTCCTGCGGCAGGTACGACAGCCCCATGCGCGAACGCTGGTGGATGGGCTTGTGCTGCACTTCGGCGCCGTCGATGCGGATCTCGCCGGCATCGGCGCGCACCAGGCCCACCACCATGTAGAAGGTGGTGGTCTTGCCGGCGCCGTTGGGGCCCAGCAGGCCCACCACCTCACCGGCGCCCACGGCCAGGTGCACGTCCTTGACCACGGTGCGGGTGCCGTAGCGCTTGGCCAGCCGGCTGGCTTCCAGGCGGCTGCCGGCGGCGGCCGGTGCCGCGGTGGGCAGGGCGCCGCCGCTCACCGCGAGGCTCCGGAGGCGGGCTCGGCCGGCGCTTCGGCCGCGGCCGAGCCTTCGCGTGGTGTCAGGATCACCCGCACGCGGCCATTGCCGGGGCCGCTGGCGGCGCCGGCGGCCGGGGCGGGCGCGGTGCTGCCGGCCACGCTGAACACTTCGGTGGTGCTGTCGTAGGTGATGCGCTCGCCGCTGATCTGGTCGGCCGCCACGCTGCCGCGCAGCCGCTGCACCTGGGCCTTGCCGACGAAGCGCACCACGTCGCCACGGCCTTCGTACTCGATGCGGTCGGCCGTGCCCTGGATGTATTCGTCCAGGCCTTCGCGCTTCTGGCGGAAGCTGGCCTGCTGGCCGCCGCTGCCCACCGCTACGGCCGAGCGGAAGCCGTCGGCGCCTTCGCGGATCTCGGCGCGCTCGGCCCGGATGGTGATGGAGCCCTGGGTGATGACCACGTTGCCGTTGAACACCACCACCTGCTTGAGCATGTCCACCGTGCCGG
>NZ_CAXFDV010000546.1:0-2825 GCF_964001545.1 uncultured Aquincola sp. | reverse complement strand
CCTTGCCGCTAGCGGCTGAAGTGGGCCTTGGCCTCGTACAGCGTTTCCACGGTGATGGTCATCACCCCGCGTTCGACGGCAAAACGCTCGGTGTTGCGGCGGGCCTTGCCGCGCACGAAGAAGGGCACGCGGTGCAATTCGCGCTCGGCCTCGGGGGCCCAGGTGGCGGCCATGGTCGGCAGGCCCTGGGGCAGGTCTTCCGGCAGGTCGCTGTGCGGCTCATATTGCGGCTCGGGCTCAGGCACTGCCATCGGCGCCGCGCCATGCCCCAGGTGCGAAGCCGGCGCGTCTTCATGGAACTCGAAGTCGCCGCGGAACATGCCCAGCAGGTGTTCTTCCAGGCCCATCATCAGCGGATGCACCCAGGTGTCGAACAGCACGTTGGCGCCTTCGTAGCCCATCTGCGGCGAGTGGCGCGCCGGAAAGTCCTGCACATGCACCGGCGCCGAGATCACCGCGCACGGAATGCCCAGCCGCTTGGCGATGTGGCGTTCCATCTGCGTGCCCAGCACCAGGTCGGGCTGCAGCGCCGCCACTGCGGCTTCCACTTCCAGGTAGTCGTCGGTGATCAGCGGCGCGACGCCATGGCGGGCCGCGGCCTCACGCACCTCGCGCGCGAATTCGCGGCTGTAGCTGCCCAGGCCCACCACTGCGAAGCCCAGCTCGTCGGCGGCCACGCGGGCGGCGGCCACGGCATGCGTGGCATCGCCGAAGATGAAGACGCGCTTGCCCGTCAAGTAGGTGGCGTCCACCGATTGCGAGTACCAGGGCGCGCGGCTGGCGCGGGCCTGCAGCGCGGGCGGCACCGGCACGCCGGCCAGTGCGGCCACCTCGGCCACGAAGGCCTGTGTGGCCTGGGCGCCGATGGGAATGGTCTTGGTGAAGGGCTGGCCGAACTGCCGCTGCAGCCAACCCGCGGCCTGCTGCGCCACCTCGGGGTACAGCACCACGTTGAAGGCGGCTTCACCCAGCCGGGCCAGGTCGGCAGGCGAGGCTTGCCACGGCGCCACCACGTTCACCGCAATGCCCAGCTGCTGCAGCAGGCCGGTGATCTCCTGCACGTCGTCGCGGTGGCGAAAGCCCAGCGCGGTGGCGCCCAGCAGGTTGCAGCCGCGGCGCGGCGTGCCTTCGGCCGGCTTGCGGGCCAGCGCCCGCACCAGTTGGTAGAAGGTTTCGCTGGCGCCGTAGTTTTCCTTGCGCTGGTAGGCCGGCAGCTCCAGCGGAATCACCGGCACCGGCAGGTCCAGCGCCTGGGCCAGGCCGCCGGGGTCGTCCTGGATCAGCTCGGCGGTGCAGGAAGCGCCCACCAGCAAGGCCTGCGGCTGGAAGCGCGCATACGCATCCCGCGCCGCCTGTTGGAACAGGCCCGCGGTATCCGCACCCAGGTCGCGCGCCTGGAAAGTGGTGTAAGTGACCGGCGGGCGCCGCGGCAGCCGCTCGATCATCGTGAACAGCAGGTCGGCGTAGGTGTCGCCCTGCGGCGCATGCAGCAGGTAGTGCACGCCGCGCATGGCCGTGGCCACCCGCATTGCGCCCACGTGCGGCGGTCCTTCGTAGGTCCACAGGGTCAGCTGCATCGGGGTGCTTTCAGGCCGCGGCCAGCAGCTGCCGGCGGTGCAGCGGGCGGGCGAACAAGGCGGCCAGGTCGGCCGCCTGCTCATAGCCGTGGATGGGCGAGAACACCAGCTCGATGGACCACTTGGTGGTCAGGCCCTCGGCCTCCAGCGGATTGGCCAGGCCCAGGCCGCACACCACCAGGTCGGGCGCGTCGGCGCGGCAGCGGTCCAGCTGGCGTTCCACGTCCTGCCCTTCCGACAGGCGGGTGCCGGCCGGCAGCAGCGCCAGTTCTTCGGCCATGTGCTGGCGGTGCAAAAAGGGCATGCCCACTTCGGTGAGCTGCATGCCCAGCTCGCGCGCCACGAAGCGGGCCAGCGGCAGTTCCAGCTGCGAATCGGGGAAAAAGAAGATGCGCTTGCCGGCCAGCCGCGCGCGGTGCGGCGCCAGTGCCTGGCGGGCGCGTTCGATGGCCGGGCCGGTCACGCGTTGCAGCCGGGCTGCGTCCACGCCGTAGGCATCGGCCGCGGCCTGGAACCAGGCGGTGGTGCCTTCCACACCCAGCGGGAAGGGCGCAGCGATGCGGCTGGCGCCCCGTTCTTCCAGCGCGCGCGCGGTGTCGGCCAGGAAGGGCTGGGCCAGCAGGTAGCGCGTCTGCGGGCCGACGGCGGGCAGCTCGGCCAGCGCGCGCGCCGGCAGGAACTGCACCGGCGCAATGCCCAGGCCCTGGAACAGGCGGCGGAACTGCGCCTCCACCACGTCGGCCAACGCGCCCACCACCAGCAGGCCGGGCTGCGCGGTGGCCGGCAGCGTGGGCACCAGCGCGGCCAGGCAGGCGTCTTCGCCCTGGGTGAAGGTGGTCTCGATGCCGCTGCCCGAGTAGCTGAGCACGCGCACCCGCGGCAAAAAGCGCTGGCCCAGCCGCTGAGCGGCGCGCGGCAGGTCGAGCTTGATCACTTCCGACGGGCAGGAGCCCACCAGGAACAGCAGCTTGATGTCGGGCCGCCGCTCCAGCAGCCGGGTGACCACCCGATCCAGCTCGTCGTTGGCATCGGCCAGGCCGGCCAGGTCGCGGTCGTCGATGATAGCGGTGGCAAACCGCGGCTCGGCGAAGATCATCACGCCCGCGGCCGATTGCAGCAGGTGCGCGCAGGTGCGTGAGCCCACCACCAGGAAAAAGGCGTCCTGCATCTTGCGGTGCAGCCACACGATGCCGGTGAGGCCGCAGAACACCTCGCGCTGGCCACGTTCGCGCAGCACCGGTGCGTCGG
>NZ_CAXFDV010000545.1:0-3976 GCF_964001545.1 uncultured Aquincola sp. | reverse complement strand
GTGCAGGTCGGAGATCGGCGCGGTGTTTGTCATGGCGGCGCCGATCGTACCGCCGGGGGCCTATCACCACGGGCGGCGCAGGCGGTCGTCGGGCCGGGTCAGGTGGTCAGCCTCGCCGCGGCCGATGCCCATGTCGCGCAGCTCGGCGTCACTCATCGCCTGCAGCGCGCGGCGGTCGGCGGCGCGGCGGCGCATCGCACGCCAGGCGGCCAGGGCTGCCTGCAGCCAGCGCAGCGGGCGGCGGCGCTGCCCGGCGGCAGGCTGGACGGTGGCGGTCTTCAGCAGGGTGTGCATGGCTTCTCCACTCAACGGATGCCGATGGTGATGGCGCGCCGCCCTGATGAAAAGTTGAATGATCTGACGCTTTGCTTCAGCATTGCTGAATGCGCGCCTTGAACCTCGACCAGCTGCAGACGCTGGTGTCCATTGCCGACCTCGGCACCTTCGCCGCCGCCTCGCGCGCGCTGCACCTGGCCCCGCCCACGGTCAGCCTGCACATCGCCGAGCTGGAAGCCCGCATGGGCGTGCCGCTGCTGGAACGCGGCCCGCGCCGGGCGCTGCCCACTGCGGCCGGCGCCGCCCTGTTGGACCATGCCCGCCGGCTGCTGAAGGAGGCCGACGACGCCGCCACCACCGTGCGCCGCATCGCGCAGGGCCGCGCGGGCAAGGTGCGGCTGGGCACGTCCACCGGCGTCATCGTGCACCTGCTGCCGCAGGTGCTGGGCACGCTGGCCGAGCATGCGCCCGACATCGACGTGGACCTGGCCATCCTCGGCTCCAACGAGACGGTGGAGCGCCTGCAGGCCGGCACGCTGGACATCGGCGTGGTGGCGCTGCCGCAGCCGGCCAGCGACGAGGTGCTGGTCACGCCCTGGCGCAGCGACCCGATGATGGCCTTCCTGCCGTCGGCCTGGGCCGTGCCGCGCAGCATCACGCCCGGCTGGCTGGCCGACAAGCCGCTGATCTTCAACGACGCCAGCACCCGCATGTACCGGCTGACCATGGAATGGTTCGCCAGCGCCGGCCACAGCCCACGCGCCCGCATCGAGCTGAACTACACGCTGGCGATGAAAAGCCTGGTGGCCGCCGGCTACGGCGCTGCGCTGCTGCCAATGGAAGAAGTGGGCGGCCCGCTGTCTGCGCTGGACGCCGGCATGCAGCTGCGGCCGCTCAAGCCCGCCTTGGTGCGCACGCTGGGCATCGCCCACCGCGCCGAGGCCCGGCTGGACGCCGCCGCGCGCGAGGTGCTGGCGGTGCTGCGTGGCTTCGCGCAGAAGGCCGGCCCGCGCAGAATGCGCGCCAGTCCACCCGCCGGCGGCAACCGCCGCCCGCCACGAAGTACCGCACGATGAGCACACCCCTGCCCGACTTCCGCTCGCCCGAGTTCCTGCTCGGGCACATCCGGCACACGCTGTCGTTCTACGAGGGCCGGGCGCTGGACGCCAGCGGCGGCTTCTTCCACTTCTTCAAGGACGACGGCACGGTGTACGACCGGCGCACGCGCCACCTGGTCAGCAGCACCCGCTTCGTCTTCAACCATGCGATGGCCTGGCGCCGCTTCCGCCGGCCACAAGACCAGGCCGCCGCCCGCCACGGCCTGGCCTTCGTGCAGCAGGCGCATGCCACGCCGCAGGGCGGCCATGCCTGGCAGATCGACTGGGACGGCCAGCGCGCCACGGTGCAGGACGGCACCCAGCACTGCTATGGCCAGGCCTTCGTGCTGCTGGCCCATGCCCATGCGCTGATGGCCGGCATCGAAGAGGCACGCGCCGGCCTGGCCGCCACCTTCGAGCGCATGGAACAACGCTTCTGGGAGCCCGCCAACGGCCTGTACGCCGACGAGGCCACGCCCGACTGGCAGCTGAGCGCCTACCGCGGCCAGAACGCCAACATGCACGGCTGCGAAGCCATGATGGCCGCGCACGAGGCCACGGGTGAGGCCCGCTACCTGCAACGCGCGCTGCAGCTGGCCGAATCGGTCACGCAGCGGCTGGCCGGCCTGGCCGATGGCCTGGTGTGGGAGCACTACCGCCATGGCCCGCAGGGCGACTGGCAGGTGGACTGGGACTACAACCGCCACGACCGCAGCAACATCTTCCGGCCCTGGGGCTTCCAGACCGGCCACCTGACGGAATGGACCAAGCTGCTGCTGCAGCTGCAAGCGCGCCTGCCCGAGGACCAGCGCCCCGCGTGGCTGCTGCCCACGGCGCAGCGCTTTTTCGACACCGCGGTGCGCCATGGCTGGGACGCGCAGCACGGCGGCCTGGTGTACGGCTTTGCGCCGGGGGGCGAGGTGTGCGATGCCGACAAGTACTTCTGGGTGCAGGCCGAAAGCCTGGCCGCCGCCGCGCTGCTGGCCGTGCGCACCGGTGACGACGCGTACTGGCAGTGGTACGACCGGCTGTGGGCCTACAGCTGGGCCCACATGATCGACCACCGGCACGGCGCCTGGTTTCGCATCCGCACGCCCGACAACCGGCCTTACTCCGACGAGAAGAGCCCCGCCGGCAAGACCGACTACCACACCATGGGTGCCTGCTGGGACGTGCTGCGCGGCCTGGGCGCTTGAGGCCGGGCGCGGGCAGGCGCAAGATGGGCGTTTTGCACTGCACACGCGACGCCCATGGCCAGAACCCCCGCAGCCCCTGCCGACCCCTCCACGCTGGCGCGCGTGCGCAGCCGCCAGCGCCTGCCGGCCCGCGCGGCCACGCCCCGTCCGGCGGAAGCCGGTGACACCGTCTCGCCGCTCACGGCCCGCGGGGCCGAAGCCGACCGCGTGCGCCGCCGCAGCAGCACCACCACCGCGGTGCAATCCATGGTGGTGGGCGACCTGCTGGCCCAGGCCGGCCACGACACGCCGGCCGGTGAAGCGCTGCGCCAGCTGCAGACGCTGATCGCCGGGGCCTCGCCCGACGAGGTGGAGGCGCTGCGCAACGCGCTGTTCGAGCCCGGCCTGAAGAGGTCAGACCGCCCGGCCATCGACCCCGACACCGAGCTCAGCCCCGGCTGGCGCGAAGGCGCCTACCCCTACAAGAACTGCTGTCGCGCAAGAGCTATGAGCGGCAGAAGTACCGGCTGCAGGTGGACCTGCTGAAGCTGCAGGCCTGGGTCAAGGACACCGGCCAGCGGGTGGTCATCCTGTTCGAGGGGCGCGACGCCGCCGGCAAGGGCGGCGCGATCAAGCGCTTCATGGAACACCTCAACCCCCGCGGCGCACGCGTGGTGGCGCTGGAAAAGCCCAGCGAGGTGGAGCGTGGCCAGTGGTACTTCCAACGCTACATCCAGCACTTGCCCACGCGCGGCGAGATCGTGCTGTTCGACCGCAGCTGGTACAACCGCGCCGGCGTCGAGCGGGTGATGGGCTTTTGCACCGACCATGAGTACGACGAGTTCCTGCGCCAGGCGCCGGAGTTCGAGCGGCAGCTGGTGCGCTCGGGCGTGCACCTGTTCAAGTTCTGGTTCTCGGTCAGCCAGGACGAGCAGCGCCGCCGCTTCAAGGAACGCAAGGTGCACCCGCTCAAGCAGTGGAAGCTGAGCCCGATCGACATGGCCTCGCTGGACAAGTGGGACGACTACACCCGCGCCAAGGAGGCGATGTTCCTGCACTGCGACACCTCGGACGCGCCCTGGACGGTGATCAAGAGCGATTGCAAGAAGCGCGCACGGCTCAATGCGATGCGCTACCTGCTGCACCGCGCGCCCTACGCGCATCGCGACCTGGCCACGGTCGGCCCGGTCGATCCGCTGATCGTCGGCCGGCCGGCGCTGGTGTCGGTGGTGGGCGACGACGAGCTGGCCGCCAGCGGCAGCTGAGCGGGCGGCACGAATGGATACCGGAACTCCCCGCCGCGGCGGTGGGTCCCACCGGGCCTGATAGACGCACACGGCCTCGCGGCCCGACCTCCATGCAAGCCACCGAACAACGTGCCCTGCTCACCATCGCGCTGCTGGCGGCCTTTGCCGACGGCGACAAGTC
>NZ_CAXFDV010000544.1:0-1742 GCF_964001545.1 uncultured Aquincola sp. | reverse complement strand
GTGGTGGCCGGCGGCATGCCGGTGGTGCAAGGCGGCAGCGAAGGCATCGTGCATGCGCTGCGCCAGGTGATCGAGCGCCACGGCGGCCAATGCCGCACCGGCACCCATGTGGACGAAGTGCTGGTGGAAGGCAGCGGCCGCCGCGCCCGCGCCGTGGGCGTGCGCGTGGGCAGCCAGCGCCTGGCCGCGCGCCGTGCGGTGGTGTGCAACGTCACGCCACCGCAGCTGTACGGCCGGCTGTGGCGCGATGCGCCGGTGCCTTTGCAAGACCGCGCCGCCGCCTACCGCTTCGGCCGCGGCGGCATGCAGATCCACTTCGCGCTCGATGCACCGCCGAACTGGGCCGACCCCGAGATGGCGAAGGTGCCGCTGGTGCACCTGACCGAAAGCCTGGAGCAGGTGTGCGCCTCGGTGGTGGAAGCCAACAACGGCCTGCTGCCGGCGCGGCCCACGCTGGCCATCGGCCAGCCCACCGCGGTGGACCCGACGCGCGCACCCGCGGGCGCCGCCATCCTGTGGGTGCAGATGCAGGAGCTGCCCACGCGGCTGAAGGGCGATGCCGCCGGGCAGATCGAGGTGCCGGCCGATAGGCAATGGACCCCCGCGGTGCGCGAGGCTATGGCCGACCGGGTGCAGGCGCGGCTGGCCCAGGTGCTGCCCGGCCTGGCCGGGCAGATCGTCGGCCGCAAGGCCTATGGCCCGGCCGATCTGCAGGCGCTGAACTGCAACCTGGTGGGCGGCGACCCTTATGCCGGCGTGTGCTCGCCCGACCAGTTCTTCTGGCTGCGGCCCTTCGCGGCCACCGCGGGTGCACGCAACCACGTGACCTCTTGCGCCGGGCTGTTCCAGATCGGCGCTTCCACCCACCCCGGCCCCGGGCTGGGTGCCGGCTCGGGCTACCTGGTGGCCCAGGCACTGGCGCCGCGCTGAGCCGGCGCCAACGCCACAAACACCTGTTTCGCCATCGGTGGGCCCTGGTTGATTGCAGACGCGGCGGTCGGGCCACCCGATCCGTGCAGCCGCCGCGCGCGAGGGCCCCGGGGTGGGCCGAGGAGAGATGCTTTGAATCGCAAACAGCAACTGCGGCCCCTGGCCGCCGCGGCCGCCCTGCTGGGGCTGCTGGCCGCCAGCACCGCCACCTGGGCCACCGAGGGCAACGGCCTGGGTGTGTACCCCGACGGGCTGGAAAACTTCGGCAGCGGCGCCCTGCCGCCGCCCGGCGTGCACCTGCTGCTGTACGGCGGCGGCGCCAACTACGACCGCGTGCTCGGCCCGGGGGGCCGCACCGTCAGCCCGCCCGACTTCAGCGTGAAGGTGCGCGGCGTCATTCCGCGCCTGGTGTGGGTGACGCAGCAGCAGGTGCTGGGCGGCCAGCTGGCCTTCGAGGCGCTGGCCCCGCTGCTGGACGTGGACGTGAAGGCCGGCGGCCAGCACTTCAGCAAGTCGGGCCTGGGCGACGTGGTGCTGGGCACTGCGCTGGGCTTTCACCACTCGGCCGAGCTGCACACGGCGGTGGGCCTGGACGTGATCCTGCCCACCGGCAGCTACAGCACCACCAACCCGGCCAGCCTGGGCCGCAACATCGTCACCTTTCAGCCGCTGGCCGCGGTGAGCTACATGCCTGCCAGTGGCCTGAATGCCGATGCCAAGCTGATGTGGGACATCAACCGCCGCAACGGTGACACCGACACCCGCTCGGGCCAGGCGCTGCATGCCGACTATGCGCTGGGCTGGGGCCTGGG
>NZ_CAXFDV010000543.1:0-2439 GCF_964001545.1 uncultured Aquincola sp. | reverse complement strand
GCCCGTGGTGCAGTGGATGGCGGTGGTGGCCGGCCGCAACGTGCTGCGCCGGCATGCGGCCCAGCCCGAGGCGCGCCGCAAGGCCGTGGTGGTGGGTGCGGGGCCGCTGGGCGCCAAGGTGGCACGTGCGCTGAACGAGAACAAGGACCGCGGCAGCGACTTCATCGGCTACTTCGACGACCGGGCCGACGAGCGGGTGGACGGCAGTGCCGCCGGCCAGCTGCTGGGCCGGCTGGCCGCGCTGGCGCCGTACGTGCACGAGCACGGCATCAAGGAGGTGTACATCACCTTGCCGCTGGGTTCGCAGCCGCGCATCCTGCAGCTGCTGGAAAGCGTGCAGGGCACCACCGCCTCCATCTTCTTCGTGCCCGACGTGTTCGGCATCAGCATCATCCAGGGCCGGCTGCAGGACATGAACGGCATCCCGGTGGTGGGCATCTGCGAGACGCCCTTCACCGGCACCAACGAGCTGGTCAAGCGCATCAGCGACATCGTGCTGGCCTCGGTGATCCTGGTGCTGATCTCGCCCATCCTGCTGGCCCTGGCCATCGGCGTGAAACTCAGTTCCCCCGGGCCGGTGATCTTCAAGCAGCGCCGCAACGGGCTGGATGGCGAAGAAATCATCGTCTACAAGTTCCGCTCGATGCGGGCGATGGACAACGGCACGGTGGTCAAGCAGGCGCAGCGGGGCGATCCGCGCATCACGCCTTTCGGCGCCTTCATCCGCAAGACCTCGCTGGACGAGCTGCCGCAGTTCATCAACGTGCTGCAGGGCCGCATGAGCATCGTGGGCCCGCGCCCGCACGCGGTGGCGCACAACGAGGAATACCGCAAGCTGATCAAGGCGTACATGGTGCGCCACAAGGTCAAGCCCGGCATCACCGGCTGGGCCCAGGTCAACGGCCTGCGCGGCGAGACCGAGACCATCGAGAAGATGCAGCAGCGGGTGGAGTACGACCTGGAATACCTGCGCAACTGGACGCTGGGCCTGGACCTGCAAATCATCGTGCGCACCGTGCGGGTCATGCTGTTCGACCGCAACGCGTACTGACCCCCAGAACGACATCTACAGGAGAGACGGCATGCCGCTGCGAACCCGATTGCTTCCCCTCGCCGCCGCGCTGTGCGCCGCCGGCGGCGTGCATGCGCAGAGCACGCCTTATTACGTGGGCGTGTCTCAGTCGTTCACGCATGAGTCGAACATCTACCGCACGCGCAACAACGAGGTGTCGGACACCATCTCCACCACCTCGCTGTATGGCGGCGTCGACCAGATGGTGGGCCGCCAGCGCGTGTACGGCAACGCCACCGTCAGCGCCAACAAGTTCATGGACAACGGCTCGCTGGACAACACGGGCTATGGGCTAAAGGCGGGGGTGGACTGGGCCACGATCGAACGCATCAGCGGCACCGTGGAGCTCAACGCCAACCAAAGCCTGGCGCGCTATGAAAACTCGGCCGGCAACAGCGACAAGAACACGCTGCGCGACCTGAGCTTTCGCGCCGTGGCGCGCGTGGGCGTGGTCACCCGGCTGACGGCCGAAACCGGCTACACCTACCGCCGGGTGGACTATTCGCTCAACGCCTACCGTGCCCGCAACTTCGACCAGAACGCGGTGTCGGCCGGCCTGCGCTATCGTTTCAGCGGTGCGCTGACGGCGGGTGCAGCACTGCGTTTCACCAAGGGTGAATACGCCGACCGCAATCCGCGGGACGAATACGACCGCCGCGACATCGACTTCACCGCCACCTGGACGCCCACGGGCAACAGCAGCATCAATGGCCGGGTGAGCCTGAGCGATACCAGCCACTCGGTGGCCAGCAACGCCGACTTCAGCGGCGTGACCGGAGACCTGACCTGGAACTGGCGACCCACCGGCAAGCTGCAGTTCGTCACCAGCCTGACCCGCGACACCGGTGAAGAAATCAGCCTGCTGGGCGGTTCGGCCGACCAGGTGCTGACCAACAGCCGGATCAGCACCTCGATCGGCACCCGCGCCACTTACGAGGTCACCTCCAAGGTGATGGCCGACGCGAGCGTGCGGTATGTGCATCGCAAGCTCGACGCCTCGCTGCTCAACCTGTCGGCCGACGGTGGCGACAACACCCGCTTCGTGTCGGTGGGCCTGCGCTGGGCTGCCATGCGCTCACTGACGCTGGGCTGCAACGTGGGCTATGAATCGCGTACGTCGTCGTCCGTCCTGTCGGCACCCTACGACACACGCACCGCCAGCTGCTACGGCCAGTTCGCGCTGCAACTCTGACGTTCCGCCCGATGCCCACCATCCTGCTGACCGGCGCCACCGGCTATATCGCCTCCCACACCTGGCTGGCCCTGCGCGCCGCGGGGTACCAGGTGGTGGGGCTGGACGACTTCTCCAACAGCTCGCCCGCCGTGCTGCAGCGCCTGCAGCTGCTGCTGGGCGGCGAAGCGCCCGT
>NZ_CAXFDV010000542.1:0-27726 GCF_964001545.1 uncultured Aquincola sp. | reverse complement strand
GTGAGCCGGCCGCTGTAGGCCGCCATCATCGCCAGCGTGGCCAGCACCATCACGCCGTCGAGCACCGCTTCCACGAAGCTGGTGGTCAGCGTCTTCTGGATCTGCTGCACCGCCGAGAACCGCGACCAGATGTCGCCGGTGTGGCGCTTCTCGAACCAGGCCACCGGCAGCTGCATCAGATGCGCGAACACATTGGACAGCCACTGCAGGTTGAGCGTGGCCGACAGCACCAGCACCGCCCACGAGCGCACCGCGCCGGTGGCCACCTGCAGCAACACCAGCAGCCCGAAGCCCAGCCCCAGCGTCACCAGCAGGTCGCGGTCGCCGCTGACCAGCACGCCGTCCACCACCCACTGCAGCAAGAACGGCGATAGCAGCAGAAAAGCTTCCAGCACCAGCGCCAGCACGAACACCTGCGCCAGCGCGCGCTTCAGGCCACTCACGCGGCCCAGCAGCCGCCGCAGGCTCAACGGCTGCCGCTCCACCCGCGGCGCGAAGCCGCCGGCCGGTGTCAGCTCCAGCGCAATGCCGGTGAAATGCCGCGACAGCTCGGCCAGCTTCAGCCGCCGCACGCCCTGCCCCGGATCGTGGATCACCGCGACGCCCCGCTGCACCGCCACCAGCACCACGAAGTGGTTCATGTCCCAGTGCAGCACGCAGGGCAGCTGCAGTCCGGCCAGGTGTTCGGGCTCGGCGCGCAGCGCGCGCGGCGCCAGCTGCAGCTCGCCCGCAATGCGTACCAGGTCGCCCATCGAAGCGCCCTTGAGCGACAGCGAAAAACGCCGCCGCAAGGTGGGCAGGTCGGTGTGCAGGCCATGCGCGGCGGCCACCATCGCGATGCAGGCCAGGCCGCATTCGGCCGCTTCGGTCTGCAGCAACATGGGCACGCGGCGGCGCGGGCGCCAACCCAGGTTCAGGCGATCGAGCATCGGCGACTACACCCGCCCGGCCATGCCGAGCAGCGGCTCGAAGATCCACTCGATCAGCCGTCGGCGGTCGAGCTGCACATCGGCTTCCAGCTGCATGCCGGGCAGCAGCGGCTGCGGTTGGCCATAGGCCTGCACCGCCTGCCGCTCCAGTGCCACGGTCACGCGGTACACCGGCTCGGCATCGGGCCGGCCGGGCATCGGCGTGCGCGAGATCTGCAGCACCCGCCCCGGCTGCGCGCCGAACTTCTGGTACGGAAAGGCCTGGTAGCGCATCAACACGGGCTGCGCCGGCCGCAAAAAGCCGATGGCGCTGGACGGCGCATACAACTGCGCCAGCAGCGGCGCGTCGCCCGGCATCAGCCGCGCCAGCACGGCGGCAGCCCCCACCGACTGACCGGGCTCGGCCGCCAGCGCGCCCACCGTGCCGTCCTGCGGCGCGCGGATCAGCTGCTGGCGGCGGGCTTCGGTCTGCGCGGTGTCGCCGGCCAGGCCGGCGGCCTCCCGCTCGATCTCGCCCAGCTGCGATTCGGCCTGCAGCGGCAGCTCGCGCAGCTCGGCCTGCAGCGCGGCCAGCGTGCGGGCCTGCTGCTGCTTTTCCTGGGCCAGCGCCTGCAGGCGTTCGCGCTGTTCCAGCACGTCCTGCTGCTTGGCGCGCAGCTGCGCGGGGGCGATGAAGTCCTGGTCGCGCAGCGATTCGAACTGCGCCAGCGCCTGCTCGGCCAGCTGCAGGCGTTGGCGCTGCAGCGCGGTGCGCTCGTCGATCAGCGTGCGCTCACGCGTCAGGTCCTGGATGCGGCCGGACAAGGCCGCCACGCGTTCGTCGCGCAGTGCCAGCGTGCGGTCGGCGGCGGCCTGCAGGCTGCGGCGGCGCTCGTCCAGGCTGCGGCGCACGGCGGCCTGGGTGTCGCCCTGCGCACTGCTGCGGTCCAGCGCCAGCACGTAGAGCACGTCGCCCTGGTGCACACGGTCGCCTTCGTGCACACGGCGCTCCAGCACCACGCCGTCCTGCGGCGTGCGCAGCTCCAGCAGGCCGCCCTGCGGCACCAGCTCACCGGCCAGGCGCGCCTTGCGGGTGTAGTGGCCGAGGTAGAGAAAGCTGCCCACCGCCAACGCGGCGGCCACCACCAGCACGGTCAGCCAGCGCAGCGACAAGGGCTGCGCCAGCCGGATGTGGCCCAGCCACTGGTCACGCTGGTGGTCCAGCGCTTCGCGCCGGAACAGGGTGGACACGCTCTCAGGTCAAGGCAGGCCGCCCGCTGCACAGCCGGCAGCGCGCGGCACGCACATCACCAGCCGCCGACGCGGGGCAGGCCGCCGGTGACCTGGCCCAGCAGGCGCTCGTCCAGCACGATGGGCGCAGCAGGCTTTTGCGCGGTGGTGGCCGCCTGCGGGGCGGGCGTGCGCACTTGCTGGGCAGCCTGGGTGGCAGCGGCGTTGAATTGCGATTGGGCCATGGTCGACTCCTGGAATTTAGAGGATGCGTCTTCACAGCGACGCGTCCTTATTGCAGCAGTCGAGTCCGTCACAGGTAACTGTAAGCTCTTACAGCTTGCGCCCGTCAGTGGATCAGCCCTAGGCGCAGCGCCTTCAGCACCGCCTGGTGCTTGGTGGCGCAATCCAGCTTGTGCATGGCATTGTTAATGTGCATCACCGCGGTGCGCTGCGAGATCCCTAGGATCGTGCCCACCTCCCACGCGGTCTTGCCTTCCATCGTCCATTTCAGCGCCTCCACCTCGCGCACGGTCAGCGCCGGCCGCTCGGGCTGGCAGCTGGGCGGCACCAGGATGCGCAAGGCGGTGTCCTGCGCATGCACAGCGAACAGCTGCAGGTCGGCCACGATGCGGGTCAGCTCGCGCTTGTCCTCCGGCAAGGGCAGGTCGCGGTCCACGCCCAGCAGGAAGTGCTTGCCCTCGGGCAAATGAAGGGCCATGGCCACGCCGGTGCGATAGCCGAAGGCAGCCTGCTCTTCCCACAGGTCGCCGACGCCGGTCTTCAGGTAGGTGTCCTGCGACCACACCAGCGGCACGCTCTGGCGCTTGAGATGCTGCATCACCGGGTCGCGGCGCGAGTCGGACACACGGTGGTGCGCCTCCTCATAACCCGCCGGCGCATTGCCCACGGCGATGAAGTCGGCGTCCTGGCCATGCTGCTCCACCACGGTCACCGCACTGACCGTGTTGAAGCCGATGTCCTGGGTGAAGCGCAGCACGGCGCTTCTGAATTCATCGATGTCGCGGGCTTCTAGCACCGCGAGATAGTGGCCCTGCAGCATCAGACTTCCTGCACCTGCCCCTGTGGCACCTTCATCCTGTCAAGGTTTACAGCTTGATGCGACATGGCCGATGACCAAGACTGTGAACCCGTCGCCCAGCCCCCTGCGGCCAGCCAACCCTCCACTCTCGCCAACAACAATGACACCCTCATGGACGCTGCATGCCTGGCCAACCGTATTGTGGCAGGCGACTTCCAAGCGCCACCTGCACTTCTCGCACCATGACACGCGCGTGATGAGCACGGGCGACGGCCACACGCCCCTGAGCGGCCACACGCTGTGGGTGGGGCCCCTGGGCGACGTGGAAGCCGGCGTGGCCTGGGACTGGGTGCAGCTGTGCCCCGGCGTGGTGGCCATGGCCGACCCGATGTGCGTGGTGACCAATCTGCGCCTGGTGGACCACGCCGGCTCGGTGCTCACCGCCTGGGAAGCAGCGCGCCACCTGACCGAGATCGTGCACGGCCTGCCCTGGCAGGACGAAGTGGAACGCACGCTGGGCACCGCCTGCCTGTTGAACTGACGGGCACATCGCGCTCATCGCAGCGCGGCCGGCCGCAGACGGCGCGCCACGTCCAGCACACCCGCCACCGCCAGGGCGGCACACACCAGCAGCGGCGCCAGCAGGTCGGCCACAGGCACGGCTTCCGCGGCCAGCACCCGGTTCATCAAGGTCACCTGGCCCAGCGCCGGCACCCAGAGCTGCCAGGGTTGCGGCCCGGCATCGTTGAACAGCGCCACCAGCGGCAGCACCGAGACCAGCAGCACGATCACGGCCGAGTTGGCCTGCGCCTCCTTCACGCTGCGGCAGCGGATGGCCACCGCCATCAGCACCGCCGACACCGCGGCCGCCAGCGGCACCAGCAGCAGCAGGAACATCAGCGCCTCGCGCCAGCCGTAGGCGAACATCGCGGCCAGCGTTTCGCTGCGCAGCAGCCACTGCGCGGGCAGGAAGCTGAAGGACGCCAGGAAGGCCACGCCCATGGCCACGCTGGCCACCGCCGCCCACTTGCCCAGCACCAGCGCCAAGGGCGAGGCCGGGTTCATCAGCAGCGGCTCCAGCGAGCCGCGTTCGCGTTCACCGGCGGTGGAATCGAGCGCGGCCGGCAACGCCCCGTACAGCACCGCCATCAACACCAGGATGGGCACGAAGGCCGACAGCTGCGCCGCCCGCCCGCGCGGGGTCGAGAGGTCGCGCGGCTGCACGTCCACCAGGTCGAGCACCGCCGGTGAGGTGCCGCGCAAAGCCAGGCCCAGCGTGGCCCGCTCGTTCACATAGCCGCCCACCAGCCGCGCCAGGCGCGCGCCCGCGGCCTGCGAGCGCGGATTGGCGCCGTTGCTCACGATCTGCAGCTGCGGCCGCTGCGCGCCGGCCAGCGCCGCCTCGAAGCCCGGCGGCACCACCAGCACCGCATCTCCCAGGCGGTTGCGGCGCAGCAGGTCTTCGTAGTCGGCCGGCGCGGGCAGCACGCGCCAGGTCTGGCGCGCCAGGAAGTTGGCCAGGCCGGGCGCCTGCTCGATGCCCACGACGCGGATCTCGCGCTGCTCGGCGCGCTGCTCCATGTCGGCCATCAGCACCGACAGCACCACCAGCAGCACCGGCCCCACCGCCACCGAACTGAGCAGCACCGTGGCCAGCGTGCGCCGGTCGCGCAGCGCGTCCAGCAGCTCCTTGCCGTAGACCACCCAGGCGTCGGCCAGCAGGCGCCACCGCCTCATGAAGCCACCGCCTGCGGCCCGAAGGCCAGCCGCACGAAGGCGTCCTCGAAGTCGGCCTGACCGCTGCGCGCCAGCAGCTCGTCCACGCTGCCGTCGGCCACGGTGCGGCCGGCCGACACCACCACCACGCGGTCGCACAGCCGCTGCACCTCTTGCATGATGTGGGTGGAAAACACGATGCACTTGCCTTCGTCGTCGCGCAGCCGGCGCAGGGCCTCGCGCAGCGCGCGGGTGGCCAGCACGTCCAGCCCGTTGGTGGGTTCGTCCAGGATGATGTTGGCCGGGTCGTGCACCAGCGCGCGGGCCAGCGCGGTCTTCATGCGCTCGCCCTGGCTGAAGCCGTCGGTGCGGCGGTCCAGCAGCGGCGCCATGTCCAGCACCGGGGCCAGCGCCTCCACCCGCTGCAGTGCGGCGGCGCGGGCCATGCCCTGCAGACGGCCGTAGTAGACGATGTTCTCGCGCGCGGTCAGCCGCGGGTACAGGCCGCGCGCATCGCTGAGCACGCCCATGCGCGCCAGCGCGCGCTGCGGCTCCAGCGCCACGTCGATGCCGTCCACCAGCACCCGGCCTTCGTCGGGCACCAGCAGGCCGGCCACCATGCGCAGGCTGGTGGTCTTGCCGGCGCCGTTGGGGCCCAGCAGGCCGGTGATGCGGCCGTCCTCGGCACGAAAGTCGACGCCATCGACCGCCTGCACCACACGCGCGCTGAGGCCACGGCCACTGGCAAAGCCCTTCTTCAAACCCAGCACCTCGATCATCTGTGCGGCCCGGAAGACGACGGTGGCGCAAACGGCAACGGCGCCGGCACCTGCACCGCGCAGGCGGCATCGGCGCTCACGCGGTCCAGCGCCGCGGCTTCGTCGGCGGTATCGACAAAGCGGTAGAGCACGTCGCGCATGCAGGGCAGCATGGCCACGCCGTGGCCGGCGTTGGGCACCACCACATGGCGGGCGCGCGGGCCCAGGGCCGCGGCCACGCGCTCGCCATGGCGGGGCGGTGTGGCCGGGTCCAGCCCGCCCGACAGCAACAGCACCGGCACCGGCGCGGGCGGCAGCGTGTAGAAGGCCGCCGGCACACTGCCGCGCGGCCAGTCGGTGCACACGTCGCGGTAGCGGCGCAGCAGCGGGTCTTCCTGGCCCGCCGGCGGCGGCAGGCGCGGAGCGTCCTCGGCGCACACCACCGAAAAGTGCATGCCCATGGCCACGCCGGTGCCGCCGCGGCGGCCGCTGGCCGCATGGGCCAGGCCGGCCAGCGGCTCCAGCCGGCCTTGCGTGGCCTCGTCCATCGCCTGCGGCAGGGCCGAGGCCAGCACCGGTGAATACAGCGGGCCGCGCAGTACCGTGTCCAGCACCTCGGCGGTCACGGTCTGGCGTTCGGCCTCGCCGGTCACGGGGTGGCGCACCGTCCATTCACGCGGCAGGCTGGCGCGCAGGCTGGCCCATCGCTGGCGCAGCTGCGGATGGCGGCTGCGGCAGTCGGCGTTGCGTTCGCAGCCGCTGAACACCGCTTCCAGCGCGCGCTGCTGGTCGGTGGCAAAGGCCTGCGGCAGCACCATGTCGGGCGGGGCCACGCCGTCCAGCACCACGCGGCGCACCTGCTGCGGGTACTGGCGCAGTACTTCCAGCGCCAGCCGCGTGCCGTAGGAGGCGCCCACCAGATTGACGCGCGCAGCGCCCAGCTGCCGGCGCACCGCGTCCACGTCGCCCGCCGCGATGGGCGTGGTGAACTGGCGCAGGTCGCCGTAAGGCAGCGCCTTCAAGGTGGCCAGGCAGCGCGCGATGCGCTGGCGCTGCTCCCCCGGCTCGAACTGCTGCGCCAGCGGCGCGCGGCCTTCGTCGTCGTCGCACAGCAGCGGCGCGCTGCGGCCGGTGCCGCGCTGGTCGATCAGCACCACGTCGCGCCGGTTCAGAAAGCGCGCCAGCATGCCGCTGATGGGCCCGGCCAGCTCGATGCTGCTTTGCCCGGGGCCACCGGCAAAGAAGAACACCGGGTCGGGCCGCTTGTTGCGCGCCAGCGCCGGCAGCACCGCGTAGTGCACCGTGATATGGGTGCCGCCCGGCTGCTGCGGGTCGAGCGGGCGCTCCACCTGGCCGCAGCGGGCTTCGTGCTCGATGCCGTCCAGCCGGCAGGGCGTGAGCGCGGGCGCGGCCTGCGCACCGGCCTGGGCCAGCAGCGCCACCGCGGCCAGCGCCCAGGCGCCGCGGCGTTTCATGCGGCCGCGGGGCGGCCGGCCGCCAGGCGCTGCTGCAACACGCCGCTGGCGATCAGCCGCTGCAACTCGTCGGCACCGCCGATCAGCTGGCCCTGCACGAACACCATCGGAAACGTGGGCCAGCCCGACCACATCTTCAGCGCCAGCCGCTCGCGCCAGGCGCTGAAGTAGCTGCCGCGCTCGATGTACTGGTAGCGCACGCCGGCCGCGTCGAGCGCACGGCGCGCCCGCTTGACGAAGGGGTTCTGCGCCATGCCCACGACCACCACCGGATGGGCGTCGATGGCCTGCTGCACCTGGCTCACCAGCGCATGCTGGTAGCCGGCCACCACGTCGCGGATGGCGGGGTCCAGGCGGTTGTTGTCGAGCTGCAGGCGGGGCATGGGCACGTCTCCTATCCCGCTGAGGTTAGCCGATGCGCCCGGCCGCGCCGGTGGCGCCTCAACCGCGCGGGTTGCTGCGGCCGGAAAGCTGGCGCGCGATGGCCTCGCAGGTGGCGCGCTGGCCGTCGGCTGCCTCGCGCGCCGCGCACACGCCGCTGAGCTGGGCCTGCAGCCGCTGCACCGCCGGCTCCGCCGTCGGGCGGTCGGCCGACCAGGCGGCCAGCTTCTGCCCCAGGCGCTGCAAGGACCGGCCGCTGCGCTCATGAAAAGCCGCGCTGTCGCGCGCCGCTTCGGTGAACAGCTGCGCCGCCACCTGCTCGATGCGGGCGGCATCGGCCGGTGCCAGGTCCACCAGCGCCGCCAGGTAGCCGGCGCCCCACTGCAGCCGCGTGGCCGGGCCTTCGCTGCGCTCGAAGGCTTGTGCATACCAACGCAACGCTTCGTCGGTGCGACCCTGCTTGCGCGCATTGCCGCCCAGCTGGCTCATCAGGTAGTAAGGCGCCGGGCTGCGCGGCAGGTTGGCCTTGAGCAGCGCATCGCTGTCGGCCCACAGGCCGGCGCGCGACTGCACATAGGCCACGGTGGGAATGACGGCCTGGCGCTCGAAGGGGTCCAGCGTTTCGCGGTCCAGGCGCGTGGCCAGCTCGCGCACGTCCTTGAGCAAGGGCTCGGGCAGGCGCGGCGACACCGCATCTTCGGGCTGACCGCCGCGGGCCAGCGACACGCGTGCGTCCAGCGCGGTGATGCGGTCGCTGCGCGAGAGCGTGGTGTCGTTCTGCAGGCGCAGCAGGGCCGCCTCGAAAGCGGCGGCCAGCTCGGCCCGGCCCGCGCCGTCTGGCGGGGCCAGCGCCTTCAGCAGCGCCGGCGCCGCGTTCACCAGCACGTCCATCTGGCTGCGGGCGGCGGCGGTATCGGCCAGCAGGCGTTCCACGCGGCTGCGCATGCCGCCATCCGGCTGCAGGCCGCTTTTGCCTTCCACCGAGGCCGCCAGCGCCTTGAGCAGGAGCCGGGTCCGCGCCTCGTCATCGGCCGATGGCGCGCGCGTGGCCGCAGTGGCCAGCGCGGCCAGCACCGCCGGCCGTTCGGCCGCCGGCACCAGGCGCGATTCGTCGATGTCCCAGCCATAAAAGGCCAGCAGCCGCCATTCGGCAGCGCTCAAAGGCCGTTGGGCGCGGGCATCGGCCAGCACCTGGGTGGCCGGGCGGCCACCGGCCAGGCCGGCCTGCAGCATGGCCAGCACCTGCGGCGCATCCACCTCGCCGGGCAGGCGGGTGATCTCGGTGCGGTCGGGCTGCAGCAGGATCATCGTCGGGTAGCCGCGCACCTGGAAGGCGGCGCCCAGCTTCTGCGCGCCGGGCCGGTCGCCATCCACATGCACCGCCACGAAGCTGCGCGACAGCGCCGCGAAGTCCTGGCGGTTGAACAAGGTGGCCTTGAGCTGGTTGCACGGCGGGCACCAGGTGGCGCCCCAGTACAGCAACACCGGCTTGCGCTCGGCCCTGGCCTGGGCAAAGGCGCGGTCGATGTCGGCATCCACCGCGGCGGGCACCCAGGCCACCTGGGTGGAAGGCAGGCCCGCTGCCTGCGCAGCAGCGCCCGTCATGGCCAGCAGGCCCGCGCAGGCCCAGGCCCCGGCGGTGGCACGTGTGATGCGGCAGACCCGTGTGACGACGACCTTCATGCGCAACAGCCCCCGGCACGTGGGTGTGCCGGCCCGGGCTATTGTGGCGCCAAGGGCGCGGTGGCGGCAGGCGCCACGTCCGCGGTCGCAGGCTCGTCGGCCTTCACCGAACCATCGGGCCGTTCATAGGTGCCGATCAGGCAGCCGCCGGCCAGCACACGCTGCTGCAGCGCGGCCAGCACCTCGTCGCGGCCGGGCGTGGCGCTGAAGGGCTCGCCCGGCCCGAGCGCGAACACCTGGAACACATAGCGGTGCACGCCATGGCCCGGCGGCGGGTCGGGCGGCAGCCAGCCGCTGCCTAAAAACGAATGGCGGCCGGCATGGGCCTCGGTGCCGTCGTCGTCGGTGGCGTCCAGCGCGCCTTCGGCCAGGGCCGTCTGGTCGGGCGGCAGGTCCACCACGATGCCGTGCACCAGCGGGTGCGGCGTGGGCGCATCGGCGTCTTCCACGATCAGCAGCACGCTGGTGGCGTTGGCGGGCACGTTGCGCCAGTGCAGCGGGGGCGACAGGCCTTCGCCATCGGCGGTGTAGCGCTGCGGGATCGGCGCATGGTCGGCAAAGGCCAGGCTGCCCACCTCGATGGCGCCCAGGCCGCTGCGCAGCGGGGTGTGGTGGAACACGGTCTCGTCCAGGCCGGCGCGCTGGTGGCGCAGCGCATGGCCCAGCATGCCGGGCAGTTTTTCCAACATGGCGTGGGGTCCTCGGGCAAAAGCCCAGTGGACCTGCTGGCCGCTGCCAGCGGCAGCGCCCGCTCGCCCATTCGACTGTCGGACGGGGCCGACAGCGGGCGGCTCAGTGTTGGGTCGCCACCGGCTCACGGCCGGCCATCTGGTCGGCCACCTTGCGGGCGGCACGCAGCATCAGCGTTTCGTCCAGCGGCACCTGCGGCGCCACCTGGGTCACCACGTCTTCCAGCAGTTCGGGCTCGTTCATCAGCACATGGGCGATGACCGACAGCGCCAGCACCGCGGGCCGGGACAGCTGCGGCGGAAACGGCTCGCCCGCCTGCGCGGCCACATGGTGGCGCACGCTGGCCACGGCCGGCGCGCCCAGGCCCCAGCTTTCGCACAGCGCGGCGCCCAGCGCGTCGTGGCTGACGCCGAAGCCCGCCTTTTCCAGCGTGCGCAGGTCCACGTCGTTGGGCGCGGCGCGCAGCATGGCGCCGTAATGGTCGCTGGCATGGCGCAGCAGCACGGCCTTGCCGCATTCCTCGAACAGCCCGGCCGAATGCGCGGCCCAGGCGTCCACGCCCAGGAACTGCGCCATGCGGCCCATCAGCAGCCCGCGGTAGCCGGCGCGTTGCCACACCGGCTCCAGCAGCGCATTGGGCGGAAAGGCGGCACGCAGCCCCATCTCGAAGGTGATGGCGGCCACCTCGCGCATGCCCAGGTACTGCACCGCCTGCATCACCGTCTGCACGCGGCCCTTGAGGCCATACATGGACGAGTTCACCGCCTTGAGCACCGCAGCGGCCAGCGCCATGTCGGATTCGATCAGCAGCGTGGCCGCATCCAGGTTGATCTCCTCGTCGGCCAGCAGCAGCGACAGGCGCACCAGCGCCTCCGGTTGCGCCGGGACATCGATGTCGAGGTTGCGAAGCGAAGGATCGACGGACATGGCTCAGCGGCAGTGGGGCGTGGCGGGGTGGCACTCATCGTAGAAGGCTCCGCCCGGCGCAAAGCCGGTGAAAAGGCCGTGAGCAAGGCGCCTGTTCGGGCGGGCTGCCGAACTACTGGCACAAATAGCATTTCTATCGTTTAAGAAGCTGCATCCCTGTCCGAGATTGCGGAGACCACCACCCTGTGCACCCTCCACCATGTTCACGAACTCTCTCACCCTGCGCGCCCGCCTGGCCGCTGCCTTCAGCCTGCTGTCGGTGCTCGTGGCCACGGTCTCGGGGCTGGCTGTCACGGCCCTGCACCGCAGCAACCAGCACTTCGAGCGCTATGTGGCCGCCGACGGCCAGCGCATGCAACTGGCCAACGACCTGCGCTCGGCGGCCGCCAACCGCGCCATCAGTGCCCGCAACCTGGTGCTGGTGAGCGGCCCCACCGACACCGAGGCCGAACTGTCCGCCGTGCAGCATGCCCACAACGCGGTGCAACGCACCCTCTCGCGCCTGGCCTTGCGGGTGACCGACGACGCCGACGTGAGCGCGGCCGAACGCCAGGGGTTGCAGCGCCTGCAGGACGTGGAAACGCGCTACAACCCGGTGGCCCTGCGCGTGGTGTCCCTGGCCTCGCAAGGGCAGCAGGCGCAGGCCATCGAGGTGATGAACCGCGAGTGCCGCCCGCTGCTGGCCGAGCTGCAGCGGGCGGTGGACGCCTACCTGGGCGCCCTGGGCGAAAGCACGCGAGACAGCGTGACCGACGCCCAGCAAGGCTATGCGACGTTCCGCACCGCGCTGATCGCGGCCAGCCTGGCGGCGCTGGGCAGCGCGCTGTTTTTCCTGGTGAGCATCCAGCGCCAGCTGCGCCGCGCGCTGGGCGCCGAGCCCGCGCAACTGGGCGCCGTGGCCGAACGCGTGGCCCAGGGCGACCTGAGCCCGATCGCCAGCGCCGACCGGGCGGCGCCGGGCAGCGTGCTGGCCTCCTTGAGCCGCATGCAGCAAGGGCTGGCCCGTCTGGTGGCCCAGGTGCGCGAAGCCTCCGACGCGATCGCCACCGGCAGCCTGCAGATCGCCAATGGCAACGCCGACCTGTCGCGCCGCACCGAACAGCAGGCCAGCAGCCTGCAGGAGACGGCCGCCTCGATGGAGCAGATGACCGCCACCGTCAGCCACAGCGCCGAAACCGCCCAGCAGGCCACGCGGCTGGCCACCGACGCCAGCGACGCCGCCACCCGGGGCGGCGAAGTGGTGGCGCGCGTGGTCTCGACGATGGAAGACATCAGCAGCAGCTCGCGCCGCATCGGCGACATCATCGCCGTCATCGACGGCATCGCCTTCCAGACCAACATCCTGGCGCTCAACGCCGCGGTGGAGGCCGCCCGTGCCGGCGAGCAGGGCCGCGGCTTCGCGGTGGTGGCCGGCGAGGTGCGCAGCCTGGCGCAGCGCTCGGCCGAGGCGGCCAAGGAGATCAAGACGCTGATCGGCGCCAGCGTCGACCGGGTGCAGGCCGGCTCCCGGCTGGTGGCCGAGGCAGGCAGCGCGATGGACGACATCGTGGCCCAGGTGCAGCGGGTGTCGGCGCTGATCGGCGACATCAGCCGCTCGGGGCAGGAGCAGACCACGGGCATCAGCCAGGTGAGCCAGGCGGTCAATGAACTCGACCAGGTGACGCAGCAGAACGCGGCGCTGGTGGAACAGAGCGCCGCCGCCTCCGACAGCCTGCGCCGCCAGGCGCAGCAGCTCAACGACACGGTCGGCGTGTTCCGCGGCGTGCCTGCCACCGCGGCCTGAGGCAGCACGAGCGGCAAAAAAAACGCCAGCATCTGCTGGCGTTGTCACAGTGGTCCCTGCCTACCGGGCGAGACCCTCATGTTATGAATCTTGGTGTCGGTTGTCTCCTCAGCCCCCGTTCAGCAGGCGCGCGCATGGCGGCGCTGCTGCGAGAACGCGGACTCTAGGTGGGCGAATCCCCGGCGTCATTGGTACTTTCCCCCGCGTTGTCGGCGTCCTGCAACGGC
Source organism: uncultured Aquincola sp. (assembly GCF_964001545.1). Classification (NCBI taxonomy): domain Bacteria; kingdom Pseudomonadati; phylum Pseudomonadota; class Betaproteobacteria; order Burkholderiales; family Sphaerotilaceae; genus Aquincola; species uncultured Aquincola sp. The sequence goes on along the minus strand of NZ_CAXFDV010000542.1, from coordinate 14,906 downwards.
CGGCCGAAGCTGAAGTAAAACCGCGCGCCGCCCTGGGCCGGCGCCTCGGCGCGCACGCTACCGCCATGGCGCTCGATCACCCGGCGCACGATGGACAGGCCCAGCCCCGTGCCCTGGAACTGGCGCGCCGGGTGCAGCCGCTGGAACGGCTGGAACAGCATCGCGGCCCGCTGGGTGTCGAAGCCGGCGCCGTTGTCCTGCACCACGAACACCCCCGGCTCCGGGTGCGCGGCCAGCCGCACCAGCGGCAGCGGCACGTCGCGGGTGAACTTGGCGGCGTTGGACAGCAGGTTGACCAGCACCACCCGCGCCAGCGGTGCGCTGCACAAGGCCTGCAGTCCGGGCTGCACCTGCCACTCCACCGGCACCGCGCGCTCCAGCCAGGGCAGCTCGGCAATCACCTCGTGGGCCAGCGCGCTCAGGTCCACCGGCTCGCGCAGCAGCGGCGTCGAGCCCGAGCGCGCCAGCTCCAGCAAGGCGGTGACGGTGTGCGACATCTGGCGCGCGGCCCGGCCCTGCAGCGCCAGCCATTCGCGCTCGTCGTCGGCCAGGCGCTCCCAGGCGCGGCTGCGCAGCATGTCGGCCAGGCCCACGACGTGGCCGATGGGCGTGCGCAACTCATGCGCCAGCTGGCGCGAGAAGGCCTCCAGGTCGCGGTTGTGCTGCTCCAGCTCGGCGGTGCGCTCGGCCACCTGGCGGGCCAGCTCGGCATTGCGGCTGAGCAGCATCTTCTCGGTGCGCTTGCGCAGCGTCACGTCGCGGCCCACCCCCTGGTAGCCGAGGAAACGGCCGCTCTCGTCGCGGCGCGGCCGTCCGCTGACGGCGATCCAGCGCACGCCCCGCCCCGGCACCCGCACCGCGTATTCGAAGTTGCTGAAGGGCTGCTGGGCCTGCAGGCAGCGGCGGTGGTGCTCCCACTCCTCCTCGCTGGCGCCGTCGGCATAGGCATGCCAGCGGGTGCGGCCGATGTAGCGGCGCGCGCCGGGCTCGCCCAACAGGTCGCTGAGCATGTCGCCCACTTCCACGAAGCGGTGCTGCTCGTCGGTCTCCCAGTACCAGTCGGTCGACAGCTCGTTCATCACCGCATACCGCCGCTCGCTGGCGCGCAGCCGGCGGAAGGCCAGGCGCTGCTCGGTGATGTCGCGGCCCACGCCCTCGTAGCCGACGAAGTGGCCCAGCTCGTCGCGGCGGGCACTGCCGGTCAGCGCGATCCACACCGGTGAGCGGCCGGGCCGCCGCACCTCGATCTCCACGTCGCGGAAAGGCAGGCGCTTGTGCAGGCAGTCCAGCATCGCCGCCCAGCCGCCTTCGGGCGCCTGGAAGAAGGGCAGTGCGTCGTAGCGCTGGCCCATCAGCTGGTGCGGCTCCAGGCCCAGCTTGCGGTGCGAGCCGAGGTCGTCCGACAGCCAGCTGATGCGGTGCTGCGGATCGGTTTCCCAGTACCAGTCGCCCGACAGCCGCACCCGCGCATGCCAGCGGCGCTCGCGCTCGCCCAGCACCTGCTGCAGCTCGGCCGCGGCCGCCTGCAGCGGCGTGGCCGTGCCGTCGGTGGCGCGCCGCAGCGCCTGCAGCGCACTGCCCAGGTCGTCGCTGCGCATGCGGGTGACGAACTGCTGCAACGCGCCGATCGCGCGTGCGCGCTGCCGCAGCACCCGGTGCAGCGCCAGCAGCTGCACGCCCGAGGCCAGGGCCAGGCCGCTCCACACGCCCACGCGCACCGGCGTGGACACCGGGGCGGCCAGCGCGGCCCAGGTGGCGCCGCCCATCAGCGCGGTCGCGGCGGTCAAGGCCACCGCCGGCCAGCCGCCGGCCATGGCCCGCCAGCGCGACACCGGCTGCGCCGCCCGGGGCGGCCGCGTGCGGTAGTCCAGCAACGTGTCCAGGGTGTCGCCTTCGGCCACCAGCGTTTCGTAGGTGGGCAGCGTGGTGAGGTCGGGCTCACCCGGCCGCGGCAGCCGATGCCCCGCGGAGCGACCGCGCTGGTAAGCGGAATCGGGCAACGCGCACATCGCGCGTCAGCGGCTCAGGTGCGAGGCGAGAACGGGAAAGAGCTTGATCAACCCGTCCGCCAGCAGCTCGACCGCCATCGCCGCCAGGATCAGGCCCATCAGCCGCGTCATCACGTTGATGCCGGTGCGCCCCAGCACCCGCGCGATGCGACCGGCCGCCGAAAACGCGGCAAAGGTGGCCAGCCCGATGACCACGCCATAGCCCACCAGCACCGCATGCTCGAACAACGTGCGGGTCTTCTCCGCGTAGATCACCATGGTGGAGATGGTGGCCGGGCCGGTGAGCAGCGGCACCGTCAGCGGCACCACGGCGATGCTGGCGCCGGCGTCCACCTTCTGCTCGCCCTCGGCCACGTCGCTGGGCCGGGTTTCGGGCTGCTGGGCGTTGAGCATCTGCAGCGAGCTGATCAGCAGCAAGGTGCCGCCGCCCACCTGGAAAGAGGCGATGCTGATGCCGAAGAACTCGATGATCTTCAGCCCCGCCAGTGCGCTGATCGCGATCACGCAGAAGGCGCTGAAGCTGCTGACGCGGATGGTGTTGCGCCGCTGCTCGCGGCTGAAGTGCTGCGTGAAGCTGATGAAAAACGGCACCGCGCCGATCGGATTGACGATCGCCAGCAGGGCGATGAGCGGCTTCAACAGGTCCATGGCGCGCCGATCGTATACGAGTACTTACACCGCACCGGGCGCTGACGGCGCTTCGGCCGCCACCGCCAGGTAGATGGCGCACACGCCGCGCAGGTACACCAGGCCCGGCAGGGCCAGCGCCAGCACGAACACCAGGCCGCCACCCACCAGCGCGGCCACGCCATGCGCCGTCTGGGTGACGGGCGCGCCCGTGGCCGCCAGGCTGCGCAGCCCCAGTCCGAAAAGGCCGGCCATCAACTGCTGCGCCGGCACGTCCACGCCGGTGACCACAACCGCCATCGCCGAGACCGCGCGCCCGCCGGTGAGCACGACGAAGGTGGACAAGGCCGCCACCGCCGCCGTGAGCGCGCCCAGCGCGGACACCATCAGCGCGAGCAGCAGCAGCCGGTCGCGCGCCTGGCGCAGCAGCAGCGCCAGCGTCTGGCGCACGCCGCAGCCGCACCAGATGGCGGGCGCCGCCAGCGGGCCCACCACCGCCGCCATCACCAGCGCGCAGCCGCCCAGCACCAGCACGCCCAGGGGCACGGCCGCCGCAAACAGCACCGGGCCGACCTGCGGCAGGCGCGCCGCATAGAGCACCGCGGCCACCACGCCTGCCAGCACCGCCACCGTGGCAAAGGCCACCAGCAGCACCGCCAGCAGGCGGTGGCCGGTGCGCAGCGCATCGCCCAGGGCGTCGGCCACCTCACGCACCGGGCGGCCCAGCGCGTGGTCCATCAACAGCAGACCGGTGGTGTTGCTGCCGTAGAAGGCCACGAACAGGGCGCCACCGCCCTGCACCACCGCCCAGGCCGAGGCCCCTGCGGCCAGCGACGAGCCGGCCATGGCCAGCAACAGACCGGCGGCGCAGAAGGTGGTGAGCAGCGCGAACAGCGCCCGGCCTTGCCGAACCGCGTCCACGCAGGAAAGAAGGCGGGACAGCGCCGCCAGCGGATCGCTGTGCGGAGGTCCGCTGGTCAGGGGTGTCATGACGGGCGGATGATAAGTCCCTGTTTCGGGGCTCACCCCTCATTGGTGCGTCGCTCAGAAAACAACAGTTGACAAGCGACCGCTTGCGCATTTTTCGGAACTTCTTTGTTAACCTACCACCCTCCGGGTATGGATGCGGCGCCTTCGCTTGAATGTTTCACGACGGGTTGAAGCTCCACATGGTGTTCTGTTAGAAGGAAGGTGTTCCCCATGGGAAACAAGCTCTACGTCGGAAACCTCGCTTACAGCGTGCGCGACGAATCCCTGCATAGCGCATTCGTGCAATTTGGTACCGTGACGTCGGCCAAGGTGATGATGGACCGGGAAACCGGCCGCTCCAAGGGCTTTGGTTTCGTCGAAATGGCCTCTGACGCCGAAGCGCAGTCCGCCATCAACGGCATGAACGGCCAGGCCCTCGAAGGCCGCGCCATCGTCGTGAACGAAGCGCGCCCGCGCGAAGAGCGTCCGGGTGGCTTCCGCAGTGGCGGCGGCGGTGGTGGTGGCTACGGCGGCGGCGGTGGTGGCGGCTACGGCGGTGGCGGCGGCGGCGGTGGTCGCAGCCCCTACGGCAGCGGCGGCGGCGGTGGCCGTGGTGGCTACGGCAGCGGCGGTGGTGGCGGCGGCTACGGCGGTGGTGGCGGCGGCGGTGGCCGCGGCGGCTACAGCGGCGGTGGCCGTGGTGGCTACGGCGGCGGCAGCAGCGGCTACTGAGCAGCCGACTGAAGCCAAGGCCCTGTTGCGGGGCCTTCAGCAAGAAGGGCGCGGATCACTCCGGCGCCCTTTTTTCATGGCCGCGCGTTTGGCGGCGGCTCAATGGCCTTGCCGCGGCTTGCGCCCTCTGCCTGCCACAAGTCGGTCAAAAATGACATTGGGCAAAATCCGCATGAGCTTGGCCACCACGCCCATCTGCCAGGGGATGACGCGATAACTGACACCCGCCTCGATCACCCGGAAGGCCTTGTCGGCAAATGCCGCCGGGCTCATCAGGAAGGGCATGGAATAGGGATTGCGCTGCGTCAAAGGGGTATCTATGTATCCCGGTGCCACTGTCACCACTTTGACATTGAAAGGCCGGCAATCCCCTCGCAGGCTTTCGCAATAGCTGACCACGGCGGCCTTGCTGGCGCAGTAGGCGCCGTGTCCGGGTAAACCCCTGATGGCTGCGACGCTGGCCACGCCCACCAGGGTGCCGCGGCGCCGTTCACACATCGGCGCGATGAAGGGGTGAAAAGTGGCGGCCATGCCCAGGTTGTTGGTTTCCAGGGTGGCCCGCATCACTTCCAGGTCGGCCTCGATGGCCGAGTCCATGCCGATGCTGATGCCGGCATTGGCGATCACCACGTCGGGCAGGCCTTGCTGCTGCAGGCAGGCTCGGCCGGCCGCCACGATCTCGGCGCTGTGGCGCACATCGGCCGCGTACACGGCCCAGGTGTCTTCGGCAAAGCCCTGCTGGCGCGCCCAGGCGGCTGTCTCTTCCACCCGGCGTGCCACCAGCGCCAGCCGCCAGCCTGCGGCGTGGTAACGGGCGGCCAGCGCCTGGCCGATGCCGCTCGACGCGCCGGTGATGAACACCAAAGGCCGCGCGGCCGTCTTGTCCCGCGACCCCGCCACGTTCACCGTCGCGCACCGCCCGCGGCGGGCGCGAACCGCGCACGCACCGGCGGCAGGAAGGTGGCCTGTTGGTCCAGGTGGCTGTACTGCATGCCGCCGGCCCGGATCTCGCTGCCGCCCTGGCGCAGCACCACCGGCAGGTGCGACCGCAGCTGCTCGGTACGCAGGAAGGCGTGCAAAAACTCACCCTCGAATTGCAGCGGCGCGGCGCCCGAGGCACCGCCGCTGCGCTCGACCTTTGCGCCGCCCAGCAGCTGCACTTCGCTGGCGTCGGCATTGCTCAGCGCGCGCCGCGCGGTGGCGTTGGTCTTCGAGCCGTCGTTGGAAAACGCCTGGATGCGCACCGTGTCCACTTCCAGCGTGTCGGTGTCCGGAAAGTGCCGCAGCTGGTCGCCTTCCAGCTGCACCGTCAGCCGGCCGTCGCTGCCGAAGCGCTGCAACGTGAAGCCCTGCATCGTGTAGTCGGGGTCGTGCCGCACCGGCGCCTGCCCGCTGGCCGCCGGGGCGCCAGGCGTGTTGTTGATGAGCCACCAGGTGGCCAGGGCCAGCATGCCCATCAGCAGCAACGGCAGGTAGGCCGACAAGGCTTCGCGCAGGCGCCAGTGCCAGGGCATGGCCGGCAACGTGGACCCGGATGCGACGGCGGGCGGACCCAGCGGCGGGCTGGTCATCAGGCCGCGTCCAGCGTGGTGAGCTGGCCGTGCAACAGCCGCGCATAAGCGCCGCTGGCGATCAGCAGCAGGTCGCACAACTCGCGCGCGGCGCCCTCGCCGCCTTGCAGCGGGCTCACGTGGTGGGCCACGGCCTTGACCTCGGCATGGGCGTTGGCCGGTGCACAGGCCAGGCCGGCGCGCACCAGCAGCGGCAGGTCGGGCCAGTCGTCGCCGATCACGGCCAGGTCGGCCCAATCGACGCCCAGTGCATCGATGGCCTGCTGCACCACGGCCAGCTTGTCCTTCACGCCGTAGTGCGCATGCTGCAGGCCCAGGTCGGCCACGCGGCGGCGCACCGCCGGCGAATCGCGGCCGGTGCAGATGATGGGCACGATGCCGGCCTGCGCCAGCAGCTTCAGGCCATGGCCATCGAGGCTGTGGAAGGCCTTGAACTGTTCGCCCGACTCGGCGATGTACAGGCGCCCGTCGGTGAGCACGCCATCGACGTCGAAGACCGCGGCCTTCATGCCCAGGCCACTACCCTGCGCCTTGAGCAACAGCTCGGGCGCGAAGCGCAGCGCGGGTTGCAACTGAGAAAGGTCCGCCATCAAATCACCTTGGCCCGCATCAGGTCGTTGCTGTTGATGGCGCCGACCAGCCGGTCTTGCGCATCCACCACCAGCACACTCGTGACGCGGTGTTGTTCCATCACGGTGGCGGCTTCCACCGCCAGCACGTCGTCGCGCACGCGGCGCGGCGCGGTGTGCATCACCTCCTGCGCGCGGAAGGCGCGCAGGTCGGTGCCACGTTCGATCAGGCGGCGCAGGTCGCCATCGGTGAAGATGCCCTGCACCACGTCGTCGGCGCCCACCACCACGGCAAAGCCCAGGCCCTTGGCGCTCATCTCGTGCAGCATCTGCAGGAACTCGGCCTCGGGCGGCACGCGCGGCAGGTCATCGCCCGAGCGCATCAGGTCGCGCACATGCATCAGCAGCTTGCGGCCCAGCGCGCCCCCGGGATGTGAGCGCGCAAAGTCCTGTTCATGAAAGCCGCGTGCGTCCAGCAGCGCCACCGCCAGTGCATCGCCCATCGCCATCTGCGCGGTGGTGCTGGTGGTGGGCGCCAGGTTCAGCGGGCAGGCTTCACGCTCGACCTTGCACAGCAACACCTGGTCGGCATGGCGGGCCAGCGTGGACTGGGCGCGGCCGGTCATCGCGATCAGCGGCACGCCCAGGCGCTTGAGCACCGGCAGGATGACGTTGAGCTCGTCGCTCTCACCTGAATTGGAGATGGCCAGCACCACGTCCTGCAGCGTGACCATGCCCAGGTCGCCATGGCTGGCTTCGCCCGGGTGCACGAACATCGCCGGCGTGCCGGTGGATGCCAGCGTGGCCGCGATCTTGCGGCCCACATGGCCGCTCTTGCCCATGCCCATCACCACCACGCGGCCGCGGCAGGCCAGCACCAGGCGCACCGCATCGACGAAGGCCGAGGACAGCCCGGAGCGGATGGACAGCAGGGCCTCGGCCTCGATCTCGAAGGTCTCGGCGGCCAGCCGCAGCGCACGTTCGGCGTCGAAGCTGGCGGCCGCGGGGGGCTCGTTGATCACGTTGTCAATGGCTCACTTAGGATCGGGCATTCTAGGTTGGCAGGCATGGCGCTTGCGCTGGGTCCACGCCGCATGGCTACTACGCTCGAACTGGTATTGCTGTACTTGGTGGCCGCGGTGGCGGGTGTGGTGGCCTGCCGCTCATTGCGGCTGCCGCCGATGCTGGGCTACCTGGTGGTGGGCGTGGTCATCGGGCCCAATGCGCTGGCGCTGTCGCGCGAGAACGGCGGTGTCGAATACCTGGCCGAGTTCGGCGTCGTCTTCCTGATGTTCGTCATCGGGCTGGAGTTCAACCTGCCCAAGCTGCGCAGCATGCGCACGCTGGTGTTCGGCTTGGGCCTGTGGCAGGTCACGCTCACCATGCTGGCTGCCATCGTGGGCAATGCCTTGCTGGGTATGGCCTTCGGCCTGGCGGGCCGCAGCTACGGCCTGAGCTGGCAGCATGCGGTGGTGCTGGGCGGCGCATTGGCGATGAGCAGCACCGCCATCCTCGGCAAGCTGATGGCCGAGCGGCTGGAGCTGGAAACCGAACATGGCCGCCGCGTGATGGGCGTGCTGCTGTTCCAGGACCTGGCCGTGGTGCCGCTGCTGGTGCTCATACCCGCGCTCACTGCGCCGCCGGAGGTGCTGTTCACCGAGCTGCTGTTCGCGGTGCTCAAGGCCGCGGCGCTGCTGGCGCTGCTGCTGGTGGGTGGGCAGAAGCTGATGCGCTGGTGGCTCACGCTGGTGGCACGGCGCAAGAGCTCGGAGCTGTTCGTGCTGAACCTGCTGCTGGTCACGCTGGGCCTGGCCTGGCTCACCGAGCATGCGGGCCTGTCGCTGGCGCTGGGCGCCTTCGTGGCCGGCATGCTGATCGCCGAGACCGAATACAAGCACCAGGTGGAAAGCGACATCCGGCCCTTCCACGACGTGCTGCTGGGCCTGTTCTTCATCACCATCGGCATGAAGCTGGACATGTCGCTGGTGGTGGCGCAGTGGCCGCTGGTGCTGGTGCTGGCGGTGCTGCCGGTGCTGTTCAAGTTCGCGCTGGTCACCGGCCTGTCGCGGGTGTTCAACGCCACGCCCGGTGTGGCGCTGCGCACGGGCCTGTACCTGGCGCAGGCCGGTGAGTTCGGCTTCGTGCTGCTGGCCCTGGCCCGCCAGCACGAGCTGCTGACCCCGCGGCTGGAAAGCCCCATCCTGGCTGGCATGGTGATCTCGATGATCGCCACGCCCTTCATCGTGATGTACAGCAACCGCATCGTGATGCGGCTGTCGGCCACCGACTGGCTGATGCAGGCCGCGGCGCTCACCACCATCGCCAAGAAGTCCATCCGCAGCGAGGCGCACGTGATCATCTGCGGCTATGGCCGCAGCGGCCAGAACCTGGCCCGCCTGCTGGAGGCCGAGCGCATTCCGTACATGGCATTGGACCTGGACCCCGACCGCGTGCGCCAGGCCGCCGCCGCCGGCCAGAGCGTGGTGTTCGGCGATGCCGCCAAGCTGCGCAGCCTGATGGCCGCCGGCCTGGCCCGCGCCAGTGCGGTGGTGGTGAGCTACCACGACACCGCCTCGGCGCTGAAGATTCTGCGGCTGGCGCGCGAGCATGCGCCCAAGGTGCCGGTGATCATCCGCACCATCGACGACACCGACCTGGAGCTGCTGCGCAATGCCGGCGCCACCGAGGTGGTGCCCGAGGCCATCGAAGGCTCGTTGATGCTGGCTTCGCATGCGCTGGCGCTGGTGGGCGTGCCCATGCGCCGTGTGATCCGGCTGACACAGGACGCCCGCAATGCGCGCTACGGCCTGCTGCGCGGCTACTTCCATGGTGCCGACGACGACGGGGCCGAAGAGCGCCAGCAGGCCCGTCTGCTGTCGGTGAGCCTGCCCGCCGCAGCGGCCAGCCTGGGCCAGTCGCTGGGTGCGCTGGCGCTGCATGCAGTGGGCGTGCAGGTGGTGTCGGTGCGGCTGGGCTCGGGCCAGGTGGTGGCGGCAGAAGACGGCCTGGTGCTGGGCCCGGGCGACACGCTGGTGCTGTCGGGCCTGCCGGAGCCGCTGTCGCTGGCCGAAGAAAAGCTGCTGAAGGGCTGAACGACGAAAGCTGAGCCTCAGCTCAGCGGCACCGCGCGTTCCAGGTTGGCGCGGGTGCGCACCGCCAGCACGCCGGCCGCCGCGCGCACCAGCTCCAGCGCCAGCGCAGGGGCTTGTGCCGCCAGCGATTCCAGCTGCGCGGCCCGCAAGCCCCACACCACGCAGTTGCTCATCGCTTCCACGTTGGCCATGCGGGGCGTGCGGCCGAACAGGCCCGCTTCCCCCACCACCGAACCCGCGCGCAGGATGGCCACGCGATGGGTGCCCGGCGTGCTGCAGGTGACGAAGACCTGCAAGCTGCCGCGTTCGAGGAAGTACAAGGTGGCGTCGACTTCATCCTGCTTGAGCAGCAGATGGCCGACGCGCAATTCATGACGGGTGAGCAGCGGCGCCAGGGCCTGCCAGGTGTCTTCACTCAAGCGCTGCCCGAAAGCGTCGTCCGCGTTCAGCGTGGCCACTGCTTCCTTCAATGCGCTCAAGTCCATCCAGGTTCCTTGTCACCCCTGGATCATTATGGGCAAGCGACCTGCCAAAGCACCGCTGCGGTGCAGCCTTGGTGCAGATTCACTTGCCGATGCAAAAGCGGCTGAAGATCTCGCCCAGCAGGTCGTCGGCGCTGAAGGCGCCGGTGATCTCGCCCAGCGCGTTGTGGGCCAGGCGCAGTTCTTCGGCCAGCAGATCCAGCGCGGCATCGGCCGACTGGCCATGCGCCTGCGCCAGCAGCAGATGCTCACGCGTGCGGCGCAGCGCCTGCACATGGCGGGTGCGCGCGATGAACACGCCTTCGGGCGATGCATGCCAGCCGGCCTTGGCCAGCAAGGCCTGGCGCAGGCCGTCGAGACCGGCGCCGGTGGCGGCGGACAACTGCAGCGCAGCGGCTGCCAGTGGGGCTGGTGCCGTCGCCGCCGCATCGGCCTTGTTGTACACGTGCAGCACCCGCGCCTGCTGACGCGGATCGGCACCCAGCAGGCGCTGCGCGATCTCGGCATCACCGGCGTCGTAGTCGGGTTGGCCCAGCCGCGTCAGGTCGTGCAGGAAGATCACCGCATCGGCCTGCTCGATCTCGCTCCAGCTGCGCGAGATGCCGATGCGCTCCACCTCGTCGGTGGCTTCGCGCAGGCCGGCGGTGTCGATCACGTGCAGCGGCACGCCTTCGATCTGGATGGTCTGCTGCACCTTGTCGCGCGTGGTGCCCGGGATGGGCGTGACGATGGCCAGCTCAGCCCCGGCCAGCGCATTGAGCAGCGAGCTCTTGCCCACGTTGGGCTGGCCGGCCAGCACCACGCGGATGCCCTCGCGCAGCAACGCACCCTGCTTCGCCCGGTCCAGCACCTCGTCCACCGACGCGATCAAGCGCTGCAGCTGGCCACGGGCGTCGGCCTTTTCCAGGAAGTCGATCTCTTCCTCCGGAAAGTCCAGCGTGGCTTCCACCAGCATGCGCAGGTGCACGATGCGGTCGCGCAGCGTGTCGATCTCTTGCGAGAAAGCACCGCTGAGCGAGCGGCTGGCCGAGCGGGCGGCCGCCTCGGTGCTGGCGTCGATCAGGTCGCTCACCGCCTCGGCCTGCGCCAGGTCGAGCTTGTCGTTCAGGAAGGCGCGCTGCGTGAATTCACCCGGCTCGGCCAGGCGCAGGCCGATGCCCTCCCCCACCGCCAGGCAGCGCGCCAGCAGCAGCTGCAGCACCACCGGGCCACCGTGGGCCTGCAGCTCCAGCACATGCTCGCCGGTGTAGGAATGCGGCGCCGGAAAGTACAGCGCCAGGCCATGGTCGATGGGCTGGCCATCGGCATCCCGCAGTGGCAGGTAGGTGGCATGGCGCGGCTGCAGCACGCGGCCACAGACCGCAGCCATCAGCGGGCCGAGGTCCTGGCGGGCAGACACGCGCACGATGCCCACGGCACCGCGGCCGGGTGCGGTGGCGATGGCAGCAATGGGGTCTTCATGACGGGACAGCATGGGCGGGATTGTGGTGCGAGCAGAAAGACAAAGGCCCCGGCGCAAAGGCATGCGCCGGGGCCTGTTCAGCAGAGGGTCGTCAGACGCCCAATCGCTTGTTGATGAACCACTGCTGCGCGATGGTCAGCAGGTTGTTGGTGATCCAGTACAGCACCAGGCCCGCCGGGAAGAAGAAGAACATCACGCTGAACACCAGCGGCATGATCCACATCATCTTGGCCTGCATCGGGTCCGGCGGCGTGGGGTTCAGCCACACCTGGAACAGCGAGGTGGCGGTCATGACCAGCGGCAGGATGAAGTACGGGTCCTTGGCCGACAGGTCGGTGATCCACAGGATCCAGGGCGCGTCGCGCATCTCGACGGTGGACAGCAGCACCCAGTACAGCGCGATGAAGAAGGGCATCTGCAGGAAGATCGGCAGGCAGCTGCCCAGCGGGTTGACCTTCTCTTCGCGGTAGATGCGCATCATCTCCTGCTGCATCTGCTGCGGCTTGTCCTTCAGCCGCTCGCGCATCTCCTGGATCTTGGGGTTGATGGCCTTCATCTTGGCCATCGAGCGGTAGGCGCTGGCATTCAGCCAGTAGAAGGCGATCTTCAGCAGCACCACCAGCGCCACGATCGCCCAGCCCCAGTTGCCCAGCACGCCGTGCAGCTTGGTCAGCAGCCAGAACAGCGGCTTCGAGAGGATGTGGAACCAGCCGTAGTCCTTCACCAGGTCCAGGCCCGGCGCCAGCGCCTCCAGCTTCTTTTCTTCCTGCGGGCCGGAGAACAGCACCGCCTGCTGCGTCTTGGTCTGGCCGGGAGCCACTTCGCCCAGCGGCAGCACCATCGCGATCGAGTACAGGTTGGTGCCCACCTTCTCGGCGCGGAACTCGCGCGGCTGCTGGGTGTTCACCAGCCAGGCCGAGGCGAAGTAGTGCTGCACCATCGCGATCCAGCCGTTGTCCGCCTTGCGGTCGTACTCGGCGTCGTTCTTCTCGATGTGCTTGAACTCGATCTTGCGGAACTTGCTGTTGTCGGTATACGCGGCCGGGCCGGTGAAGGTGGAATAGAACGACGACTCACCCGGGGGCGGGTTGCCGTCGCGCACCAGCTGCAGGTACAGCTCGGGCTGGATGGCCTGGCCCGAGCCGTTGATCACGTCGTGCTGCACACCGATGGTGTACTGGCCACGGGTGAAGGTGTAGGTCTTGACCAGCTTGACGCCATCCACCGGCTGCGACTCGAAGCGCACCTGCACGTCGTTCGTGCCGTCGGCCAGCGTGCGCGGGCCGGCCACCGCCGTCATCGGCGTGAAGTGGTTGGGCAGCTTGGCGCCCGCGTTGGCGCTGATCAGGCCCGTCTGCGCCAGGTACACCCGCTGCGCGCTGCGGTCGAACAGCACGACGTTGCGGCTGTGGTCGTTCTGGTCGCGCTGGCCCAGCAGCTCCAGGTACACCAGCTCGCCGCCCTGGCTGTCCAGCACCGCCTTCACCTTGTCGGTGGTGACGGTGATCTGTTCACCCTTGGGGGCGGCAGCGGCGGGTGCGTTGGGCACGGCGCCGGCCACAGCCGTCGCGGTGGCCGTGGGCGCCGGCACGCCGGATGCACCCAAGGCAGGTGCGGAACCGGCCGCGGCCGGCTTGGCCGCATGCGGGCCGAAGAACGACGGCTGGCCGGTGTGCTTGTTCCACGCGTCCCATAACAGGACGAGGGACATCGAGAACACCACCCAGAGCAGGGTACGGCGAATATCGGTCATGGAGCAGTCTTCTTGGGGGAATCGGAGGCGGCGCGGTCAGGCGACAGGAATGCGAACAGCCGGGGCGGCCGCTCGGGCACCGGGTCGCAGCCGGCTTCACACCAGGGGTGGCAACGCAGGATGCGGCCCGCCGCCAGTACACCGCCGGCCAGCGCGCCGTGGCGTTCCAGCGCCTGCAGAGCATAGAGCGAGCACGTGGGCTCGTAGAGACAGCGGCCGCCGATCCAGGGACTCAGCAGCAGGCGGTAGGCGCGCACCGGCAGCATCAGCGCACGGCGCGGCAGCAGCGCGAGCCAGTCGGGCACGGCAGCTCAGCGCGGCGCCGAGGCGGCCGCGCGAATCATCTTCTGGAGTTCGGCGCGCGCAGCATCACGCAGCGCCTGCGAAGCAGCACTGCGGAACTGGCGTGCATCGAACGGCGCGCGCAAGCGCACCACCCACAGGCCGGGCGGCAGCTGTTCAGCCTGCTCGCCCACCACGGCACGGATCTGCCGTTTGAGCAGCGTGCGCGTGACCGACCGGCGTGCGTGGCGCTTGGGCACCACCAACCCGAGCCATCGGCCGTTGGGCACGGGCGGCGGCAAGTCATCCACAGGCGCGCCTTCCACGGCGCCTACATCTGTTGACAACTTGTCGCCAGACGTTTCAACGGCCGAATGTACAGCCGGATGTCCGACTTCGGCGCGGGGTGACCGGCGCGCCGGCTGCGCCGCGACGAAGTGCATCGCGAAATGGGGGCTGCGCGCCTTTTGAGGCGCGCCGAGCACACGCTCGAAGTCGGCCGATTGCACGAGACGTTGCACGCGCGTGGGCAGTGACATCCGCTGCGTCCGCTCGCAGCCCGCGGGGCTTAGACCGCCAGGCGCTTGCGGCCCTTGGCGCGGCGCGCCTTGATCACGGCGCGGCCGCCGCGGGTCTTCATGCGCACGAGAAAGCCGTGGGTGCGGGCGCGGCGGGTCTTGGACGGCTGGTAGGTACGCTTCATGATGACGTGCTTTCGGTGATGACCCGCAGGATCAGGCGCTCTGTCGGAGTCTGCGGCAACCGGTGGGTTGCCTGAATTTTTCAGCCGGGCTCTGGCCTGATAGCTGATGGCCCGGTGTCCGGGGCCCCGCCAACGCAAGCTGATGCCAAGGTGTTCTTGGCGCTGCCTTTGCTGCGCGCGGCGCGACCTTCTCGCGTCCGGAAAACCCGGCATTACAGCAAAAAGCCACAGCCCGGTCAATTCAGGGGCTGCCGGTGTACCACGCGGGCGCCATCCGGCTGCGTCGCTCGGCATTTGTCCACCACTGTGGATAACCCACGCCTGCCCGACGCACGGACGGGTAGAATGCGCCCGCTCTAAGAAGAGTTTTCCACAATGAGCGCAGACCTCTGGCAGCGCGGGTGCGAGCGGTTGGCCGCCGAGCTGCCTGAACAACAATTCAACACCTGGATCCGGCCGTTGCCGCCCGCCGACGTCACCGATGCCGGCGAAGACGGCGTGGTGGCGGCGGTGCGCGTGCCCAACCGCTTCAAGCTCGACTGGATCCGGTCGCAATACGCTTCCCGCATCGAGAACGTGCTCACCGACCTGGCGGGCAAGCCGGTGCGGCTGGAGCTGATGCTGGCCCAGCGTGAAGCCGCGCTGGTCCGCCCCG
>NZ_CAXFDV010000541.1:0-3436 GCF_964001545.1 uncultured Aquincola sp. | reverse complement strand
TGGGTGGGCAGCGGCCGCATCGTGTTCAGCCTCAACCACAGCCAGGCCGACGTGGAGGCGGTGACGGCCCGCTTCGTGGCCGCGGCCCGCGAGATGCAGGCCGACGGCTGGTGGTGGCACGACGCTTCGCTCAGCAACCGCGGCATCCGCCGCGGCCTGCTGAAAGAAATGTTCCGTCAGCGATTCGGCTGAACGGTGCCCCGGACCTGATGCCGCACATGCGTCATCGGGTCGATCAGCTCGCCGCGCAGCAGGGCCAGCGGGGCCTTGTGGTACAGGATGATGTCGTGCACCGGGTCTGTCAGGATCTTGGTCATCCAAGCCAGCGCGGGCACCGCGCCATCGCGCAGCCACAACTGCGCCACGCGGAACAGCAGGCCCGCCACGCCCAGCGCCAGCCAGGCGATGCCGATGTCGTGCAGCGTGCCCTGCCAGTTGGTGGCCGGGGTGATGAGGCCGAACAACGAAGGCTGCAGCCACAGCATCAGCGGCAGGCCCACGCACACCGCGATGAGCACCACCTTGCGGTGGATGTTGTAGCCCACCTTCACCGCTTCCTTGTATTCGTCGGTCACGTTGTTCACGTCATCAAAGCCGCGCGGCTCGAAGAAGAAGTGGCCGATCTGCCGCGTGGTCATCGAGAACAGCCAGCCGATCAGCGCGGCCGTCGCGGGGTCGATGAACAGCAGCACGTAAGCCACCAGGAAGCTGATGGCGCTGATGAAGTGCAGGCTCTGGTTGATGCGGCTCTGGTGGTAGAAGCGGTGGTCGTCCCAGCGCTGTTCGCGCAGCGTGTCGAAGAAGCGTTTCATGCGGAAGGTCTCCATGAAGGGCCTGAGGGCCCGGCCATGCTGCCCGCCGCCGATGAAAGCCGCGTGACCGGCCGGTGTCATCAAGCTGTTGCGCAGCCCCGGCACCATCTGCGGCATGAATGCACTGCGCGTGGCCTTCGTCACCGAGACCTATCCACCGGAAGTCAACGGGGTAGCCACCACCACGCAGCAGTTCGTGGAAGGGTTGCGCAGCCGCGGGCATGAGGTGACCTTGATACGGCCACGCCAGGCCGCCGATGGGCCGGCTGCGGAAGCGCCCGCAATACCGCCGCCCGGCGCGCTGCGCCAGCACCTGCTGCCGGGGCTGGCCATTCCGCGCTACCCGCAGCTGCGCATGGGGCTGCCGGCGGTGGCGCGGCTGCGGCGGCTGTGGCAGGCGCAGCCGCCCGACGTGGTGCATGTGGCCACCGAAGGTCCGCTCGGTTGGTCGGCCCTGCGCGCCGCGCGCCAGCTGGGCCTGCCGGTGACCTCGGACTTCCGCACCAACTTCAGCGCCTACAGTGCGCACTACGGCATCGGCTGGCTCGAGCGGCCCATCACCGCCTACCTGCGCGGCTTTCACAACGCCTGCGGCTGCACCCTGGTGCCCACCGAAGCCTTGCGCCAGCAGCTGGCGCAGCAGGGCTTCGAGCGGCTGCATGTGGTGCCACGCGGCGTGGACACGCAGCGCTTTGCGCCTGCCCACCGCAGCGAGACCTTGCGCGCCACCTGGGGCGCAGCGCCCGATGATCTGGTGATCGGCTGCGTCGGCCGGCTGGCGGCCGAGAAGAACCTGGGCGTGGCGCTGCAGGCCTATGAGCAGATCCGCCGCACCCAGCCCCGTGCCCGCCTGGTGCTGGTGGGCGATGGCCCGCAGCAGGCGGCGCTGCAGGCGGCCTGCCCCAGCGCCGTGATGGCCGGTGTGCAGCGCGGCCACGCCTTGGCGGCGCACTATGCGTCGTTCGACCTCTTCCTGTTTCCCAGCCAGACCGAGACCTTCGGCAATGCCACGCTGGAGGCGCTGGCCAGCGGCCTGCCCATCGTCGCCTTCCATCACGCTGCAGCCGGGCAGCTGATGCGCCACGGCCACGACGGCCTGCTGGCGCGTGTGGACGATGCCAACGGCTTCGTCGCGCTGGCCGTTCAGGCCGCGGCCGACCCGGCGTTGCGCCAGCGGCTGGCCGCGCAGGCGCTGCACACCGCCCGACCCATCGGCTGGGACAGCGTGGTGCAAGGCTTCGAGGCGCGGCTGCGGCAGGTGGCCAGCGGCACCAACGCCAGTCCGGCGCCCGACGCCGAGGCGATGGCCACCGGGCAGCTGTCCCGCCACTGAACCGACATGGTCGTGACACGCCGCTGTCACGGGCATCGTTTCCAATCACTTCATCGGAGCGCAGAACCGACCGCAGCAATGGGCGGAAGGCCTCGCAGCCAGGGAACCCGTCACCCAGCGCAACGATGTCCGGCTGGTGCGCTGCGGCACCCGTGATCGCCACGCTCCAGGCGTGATGGCCGAGATCACATTTCACACTCAGTTTGGCCGCCCAGCGGCCGATAGAGCATCACCGGCGCTGTGCGTTCGCCGGCCAGGTGAAAGAAATGCTGAAATCGGTTCGCGGGATGTTGTTATCGGGCTTCTCGCTCATGGTGGCGGTGGTGGTGGTGCTGGCCGCCATCAGCTTGAAGGGCCTGCAGGATGGTCGCAACGACTACCTGCGCTACGTGGACGGCCCCGCCGAAGTGGTGCAACTGCTGAACAACGTGGTGGCGGCTGCCAATGCCCGCGCCGTCGCGGCCCGCAACCTGGTGATCGTGACCAGCCCCCAGGACATCGCCGCCGAGAAGACCGCGGTCGAGGCCGCGCAAAAGGCCATGGGCAAAGCCATGGACGCGCTGGCCCAGAAGATGGCCAACACGGCCCGCTCCACCCCCGAAGAACGCGCCCAGTTCGACAAGCTGGCCAAGGCCGAAGCCAAGTACAGCCCGGTGGCGCTGCAGATCGTGGACCTGGCGGTGCAAGGCAAGACGGCGGATGCCTCACGGCGCATCGCCACCGAATGCCGGCCCTTGCTGGCCGAGCTGCTGGCCGAGGTTGACCATCAGGTCAAGCTCACCGCGGCCGCTGCGCTGCTGCGCGAGGCCGAGGCCGAGCGCCGCCACGGCTTCGACCGCAACCTCACCATCGCCGGCGTGCTGCTGGCGGTGGGCGCCGGCGTGTGGCTCACCCTGACCATCACCCGCCGCGTGCTGCGCACGCTGGGTGCCGAACCGGCCTGCCTGAACGAAGCCGTCAACCGCCTGGCCGGTGGCGATCTGGTCACGCCGGTGGTGATGCACCCGCGAGACAGCAAGAGCACGCTGGCTGCGGTGCATCGGCTGCAGCAGTCGCTGGCCGCCATCGTCACCACCGTGCGCGGCAACTCCGAAAGCGTGGCCACCGCCAGCACCCAGATCGCACAGGGCAACCTGCACCTGAGCCAGCGCACCGAAGAACAGGCCAGCGCCTGTCAGCAGACCGCGGCCACGATGGACCAGCTCACGGCCACCGTGAGCCACAACGCGCAGAACGCGGCGCAGGCCAGCAAGCTGGCCGAAGATGCCAGCCAGCTGGCCCAGCGCGGCGG
>NZ_CAXFDV010000540.1:0-1526 GCF_964001545.1 uncultured Aquincola sp. | reverse complement strand
GCAGCCGCTTGGCCACCTCGGGCGTGGGCAGCGTGGGCTCGGCCTGCGCGCTTTGTGCCAGGCGGCGGGCCAGCCGGCGTTCATAGTCGAAGTAGCGGTGCAGGTACAGGCGGTCGTCGTCGTCCAGCACCAGGGGCATCGCACCGGGCTCGGCCGGGGTGCCGACCACGCGGGAGCGCAGCAGGGCGGCGCGCAGGGCGGGCCGGTCGTGGGGCAGGGCGGTGGGCGCGCTCGGCAGGTCGTCCTGCGCTGCGGCCGCGGCGGGCGCGGCCTCCACCGACTGCAAGGCCGACAGCGGCAGGCACACATGGCCTTCGCGCGTGGCCAGGCTCAAGGCCTGGCCGGCGGCGCGCGCCACCGCGGCATCGGCGGCATCGGCGCCTTGTTCCAGGCTCCAGCGCTGCAACCAGTCGCCCAGGCCCTGGGCCAGCCAGGCGGTGGCGTTGTCCACGAGCTCACTCATGCCCAAGCCTCCGTCTCACCCAGCAGCTGCGACAGCCGCTGCAGCGTGGCCTCGGCCGGCCGGTGGAAGTACACCCCCGCGGGCGTGCCGTCGGGCTGCTGCCAGCCGGGGCGCACGCCGCGCACGAAGAGGTAGAAAACGCCGCCGAAGTGATCTTCATGCCGGTAGCCGGGCAGGCGTTGCCGCAGCAGGCGTTGCAGCGCCACCGCGTACAGCAGGTATTGCAGGTGGTAGCCGTGTTCGGCCATGGCCTCGGCCAGGGGCTCGCGGCCGTAGTCCTCGGGCCGGTCGCCCAGGTGGTTGGATTTCCAGTCCAGCAGGTAGTAGCGGCCGCCGTGTTCAAACACCAGGTCGATGAAGCCGCGCAGATAACCCTCCAGCCCGCCGAACACCAGCGAAGGCGTGGGGTAGCCCAGCGTGCGCAGCGCGTCGGTCAGGTCGCCGGCCGTCAGGTGCGGCGCGGGCAGGGTGAACTCCATCTCCACCCGCAGCCGGCGCGGCGGCAGCGTGGCCAGCTGCACCGGGCCGGCCTGCGCATCGCCGGTGGGCAGCGGGGTGTTGAGCACGTCGGTCAGCATCCGCTGCAGCATCGGCGGCAGCGGCGGTTCGTCGCCGGTGAGCTGCGCGGCCGACAGCGGTTGCGGATGCATCTGCAGCGCGCGGGCGATGCCTTCGGGCCATTGCTCCGGCTGGTCGAAGCGCACCGCCTCGAACACCGCATGCAGCGCATCGCCGGCCGCCGCCCCGCGCGGAAAGCGCAGGATGTCGTCGTCGGCCAGGCGGGTCCGCACAGGGGGTGCCGGCTGGGGCTGCGCGGGCTGCACCCGCAGGTCGTGGTCCACCGCGGCAGCCTCATGCCGTGCGCCGGACGCCAGGCTGCTGTAGCTGCCGATCCACCACGCGGTGGGCAGCACTGCGGGCGGGTTCAGCGCGGCCAGGGCCTGGGCGTCGGTCTCGGCCGGCGGCACGGGCTGGCCGGGCTCGGTGGGCAGGGGCTCGTGCACGATGTGCGGCGAGCATTCGGCGGCCAGCGCGGCCCATTCGGCGCTCACCCATTCGGTGG
>NZ_CAXFDV010000539.1:0-9565 GCF_964001545.1 uncultured Aquincola sp. | reverse complement strand
TCTGGCGATCCCTGCTCGCCCGCGCGGGCGCAGCTCAAACAGACCATCGCCAAACGCGCGGGAGTGCGGCAAGCGCAGGCTGGGTCCATGCTGAGCAAGAAGCTCAACCAAACGAGCGTAGTCGGCAAGTACATCGACTGGCCATGATTCGATCTCCTCGAGCACGCGCGCGTGGAAGTAGGAGATCTCAAAGGCCATGCGCCATGCGCGATGTTAGCAAACGCGCTAACCCGGGGCGGCGGTTTTCGCGTCTGTAGGTTGAGGGCCGACCAGGGCCACCGGCTCACCGGCCGCATTGGGCACCAGCGCGGTCCCTACAATCCGCGCCACGTTTTTCACGCCGACGCACCGCCATGACAGCCGCCCCTACGTTGCTTCCTTCTTCTTGCGACGTGCTGGTGGTGGGCGCGGGACCTTCGGGCAGTGCCTGCGCGCAGTGGCTGGCCCGGGAGGGCTTTGACGTGGTGCTGGTGGACCAGCACAACTTTCCGCGCGACAAGGTGTGCGGCGACGGGCTGATTCCCGATGCCCACGCCGCGCTTCAGCGCCTGGGCGTGTATGCCGAGGTGCAGGCCGCCGCCCAGCGGGTGTCGCATGTGGCCTGCATCGGCCCGCGCGGCGGGCGCATCGACGTGCCGGGCTCGCTGTCGGTGATGCCGCGGCGTGAGCTGGACGACATCCTGTGCCGGGCCGCGGTGCGCGCCGGGGCGCGCCTCTTCACGCCCGTGCGCTTCGAGGCGCCGCTGCGCGAAGGCGGCCAGGTGGTGGGTGCGCGGCTGAAGCAGGGCGATGCGGTGGTGGACGTGCGCGCCACCTGGCTGGTGCTGGCCACCGGCGCGGTGCCCAAGGCCTTGCTGGCCTCCGAGGTGTGCGAACGTCAGCAGCCCAGCGGCGTGGCGCTGCGTGGCTATGTGAAGAACGACGCCATGGTCGGCCGCATCACCGCGATGGAGGTGGTGTGGCACCAGAAGCTGCGGCCGGGGTACGGCTGGATCTTCCCGTGCCGCGACGGCGTGTTCAACATCGGCGTGGGCCTGGCCCACAGCCACAGCAAGATGAAGGACGGCCGCCGCACCATGCAGGACGTGAACCTGCGCGAGGTGTTCGCAGCCTTCACCGAGTGTTATGCCCCGGCCAAGGCGTTGATGGAAGGCGGCACGCTGCAGGGCGACCTGAAGGGCGCGCCGCTGCGCTGCTCACTCGAAGGTGCCAAGTTCTCAGAGCCGGGCCTGCTGATCACCGGCGAGGCGGCGGGCAGCACCTATGCGTTCACCGGTGAAGGCATCGGCAAGGCGATGGAAACCGGCCTGCTGGCTGCCGAGGCCCTGGTGGCCGGTCGCCGCCGGCAGCTGCAGGACGCACAGGTGCGGGCCGACTATGAGGCCCGCATCCTGGCGCTCAAGCCCCGCTTCGACCTCTACGAGAAGGCCAATCGGGTGAACGAACACCCCTGGCTGGCCGACCTGCTCATCTGGCGCGCCAAGCGCAGCCCAGCCATCGTGCGCCGCATGAGCGGGGTGCTGGACGAGACCAGCAACCCCGGCCACCTGGTCAGCCTGCGGGGGTTGACGAAGCTGTTCCTGCCGATCCGCTGAGCGCGCCTTCGCCTTCGGCCTGCATCGACTGCTCGGGCGAAGCCTCAACGGCCGGCGGCGGCGTTTCCAGCGGCGCCACGCTGGCCGCGATCGGGTCCACCGTCACCGGCGTCGGCTCCGGCGTGGCATTGGTGGCCTCGCGGGTGGCCGTCACCAGCCGGTGCACGAAGTGCAGCTTGGCAATGGCCGGGCGAGACAGCACGAACGGGTACTGGTCCTGCTGGCCCATGGCGCGCGACAGCTCGTTCATCGCCGCGCTCAGTTCCACCCAGATGTTGATGAACTGCAGGAAGCGGTCGGCATCCGGCGCATCGGCAATGTCCAGGTCGGCGGTGCCGAAGGGCTCGATCTCCAGCTCGATGTTCTCGCCGTTGATGCCCAGTCCGCGCGCGGTGAGCATGGTGTCCACCATGTGCAGGTAGTGGGCCCAGGTTTCGGCCCAGTCTTCCCACGGGTGCATGCTGGCGTAGGCACTCACGCAGCGCTGCGGCCAGTCGGGCGCGGGGCCGTTCTGGTAGTGCCGGTTCAGGGCTTCCTGGTAGTCGGCCCGCTCGTCGCCGAAGCGCACGCGGAAAGGCTCCAGCCATTCGGTGTCGCGCACCAGGCGGTCCCAGTAGTAGTGGCCCACCTCGTGCCGGAAGTGGCCCAGCATCGTGCGGTAGGGCTCGTGCATCGACTTGCGCACCTGCTCGCGGCGGGCGTCGTCGGCTTCTTCAACGTTCAGCGTGATCAGGCCTTCGTCGTGGCCGGTCATCACCGGGGTGGATCCGGCATTGGCGCGCAGCAGGTCGAACATCATGCCCTGCGGGTCTTCGCTCACGCGTGACTTCACCGGCAGGCCCAGGCGCAGCAATTGCGCCACCAGGCGGCGCTTGGCCACCTCGATGCGCCGCCACAACACCTGGTTCTCCGGGTCCGACAGGTCGGGGATGGTGCGGTTGAGCCGGCAGGCGATGCACAGCGTGGCGGGCTCGTCGGCCGACAGCAGCCAGTTGCAGCCGGCCACGGTGTCGAAGTTGGTGCAGCGCTTGTAGCGGCTGTTGGCGTCTCCGAAGCCTTCGGCCGGCTGCCACAGCGGCAGCAGCGGCGCGGCGCCTTCGGCAGGCGGTGGCGCTTCGGTCTGCTCGACAGGCAGCAGCGGCAGCAGCAGCGACCGCACCGGGTCGTAGCCCAGCGCGGTGCCGCAAGCCACGCACTGGCTGTTGCGGAAGAACACCGCACGGCCGCAACGGCAGCGGTAGCTGCTGGTGATGGCGGCTTCGGGCGGGTTGGCGTCATGGGGCAGACGCCAGCCGGTGGACAGGTCGTTGAGGATGTTGGGCATGGTGTTTTCTCTCCGCCGGCATCATGGTCTGAGCAGACGGGCCGCCGCCACGGGAGGCGACCGCAAGCTGTCGTCAGGCTATGCTTACAAGGCCATGTGCCAACTGCTGGGCATGAATGCCCATTCCCCGACCGACGTGATGTTCAGCTTCACCGGTCTTGCCACCCGCGCCGACGAACACAAGGACGGCTTCGGCATCGCGTTCTTCGAAGACCGCGGCGTGCGGCTGTTCGTCGATCACCACAGCGCCCGCCAGTCGCCGGTGGCCGAGCTGGTCAAGCACTACTCGATCAAGAGCCGCAACGTCATCGCCCACATCCGCAAGGCCACGCAGGGCCGGGTGGCGCTGGAGAACACCCACCCCTTCATGCGCGAGCTGTGGGGCCGCTACTGGGTGTTCGCCCACAACGGCGACTTGAAGGGCTTCGAGCCGCGGCTGCATGCGGCCTTCAAGCCGGTGGGCGACACGGACAGCGAACGCGCCTTCTGCTGGCTGATGCAGGAGCTGGCCAAGGCCCATGCCAGCGTGCCCACGGTGCAGGAGCTCACCACCACGCTGCGCGAGCTGCTGCCGGTACTGGCGCGGCATGGCACCTTCAACTGCCTGCTCAGCAACGGCCAGGCCTTGTGGGCGCACTGCAGCACCCACCTGCACTGGCTGCAGCGGCGCCCGCCCTTCGGCGCCGCCCACCTGGCCGATGAAGACCTGAGCGTGGACTTTGCGCCGCTCACCGGTCCCGACGACCGGGTGACGCTGATCGCCACCCAGCCGCTCACGCGCGACGAGCCCTGGACCGCCTTTGCACCCGGTGAGCTGCGGGTGTTCGTGGGCGGCGAACCCTGCGCCATCGGTTGATGTCGCCGGTGGTCCTGGCAACACCGGCTTCGGCAGGCGCGCAGGCGTCAGCGGCCTCGTTGCGGCGGCTGGTGGGCGTGCTGCTGCTGGGCTACCTGGCCTTCGTCATCTACGGCAGCCTGGTGCCGCTGCGGCTGGTGCCGCTGCCGCTGGACGAAGCGCTGCGCCGCTTTGCCAACACGCCGATGCTGCAGCTGGGCATCGCCTCGCGCGCCGACCTGGTGGCGAACCTGCTGCTGTTCGTGCCGCTGGCCTTTTTGCTGCGCGAGTGGTGGCTGGGTGCGCGCCGCGGGCCGCTGGCCCGGCTGAGCAGCGGGCTGATCGCGCTGGGCTGCTTCGGGCTGGCGGTGGGCATCGAGTTCACGCAGGTGTTTTTCCCCGCGCGCACCGTCTCGCTCAACGACATCGCGGCCGAATCGGCTGGCGCCGTGGTGGGCCTGCTGGCCCATGCGCTGGTGGCCCCGCGGCTGCGCGGCTGGGCGCTGGGCTGGTGGCAGACCGAAGGCGCGCGGCCGCTGGCCGGCCGCATCCTGCAGGCCTACCTGCTGCTGCTGGTGCTGTTCGCGGTGATGCCCCTGGACCTGACCATCAGCCCGGCGGAGCTGTACCACAAGTGGCAGGAAGGGCGCATCGACATCATCCCCTTCACCGACCTGGCGCAAGAGCCGGTGCAGGTGCTGTACGACATGGCGGTGGACCTGCTGCTGTGGGTGCCGGTGGGCCTGCTCTGGCGCCTGGCGGGGCAGGCCACCGGCCAGGTGGTGCTGCGCGGCGTGCTGCTGGCGGCGGTGCTGGAGGTGCTGCAGCTGTTCGTCTATTCGCGCGTGACCAGCACCACCGACGTGATCACCGGCGGCCTGGGCTGCGGCCTGGGGGCGCTGGTGGCCACGTGGTTGAACACGGGCCCCGGCCTGCGGCGCATCGCCTGGCGCCCCTGGCTGCTGCTGTGGGCGGTGGCTGCGCTGGCCATCTTCTGGTACCCCTTCAACTTCGGCTGGGGCGGCAGCAGCCTGGCCGCACGCTGGAGCGACGCGCTGCGTGTGCCCTTCGTCACCTACTACGCCGGCACCGAGTTCCATGCGTTGAACGAGCTGCTGCGCAAGTCGCTGGTGTTCCTGCCCGGCGGGCTGCTGTGGGCGGGCATGGCCGCGCAGCGCAGCGCGGGCGATGCAGCGCAGCGCCGCCACTGGCACCGCATCGGCGCCGTGCTGGCGCTGCTGCTGGCGCTGGTGGTGGAAGGCGGCCAGCTGGCGTTGCCGGGCAAGGTGGCCGACTTCACCGATGCATTGCTGGAGGCTTCGGGCGCGTGGGTGGGCCTGTTCATCGGCGGGCGGTTGTGGGCGGCGGTGGCCGCCTCGCGCAGCGGCGCTGCCGCAGGCGCCGGGCACAGCGCCGGGGCACGCGGGACGGCCGGGCAGGTGACTGGCGTTGCGGCGCCGAGCGGGCTGACGCGCCATGCAGCAGCAGCCCCGCCCGCCCCGACCGCCGCCCGCGCCCACGCCCACGCCCGTCCTGCCGCCGCCCTGTGGCTGGACGCCGCGCTCACGCTGGCGTTGGCCGTTCTCTTGTGGCGCGCCGCGCGGCTGCCCGGCGTGCCCTACAACGTGGTGGAACTGCTGCCCGGCGGCGTCGATGGCCTGATGACGGCCCTGGGCCTGTCGGTGGCGCTGGCGCTGCTGCTGGCCGCGCCGTTGTGGCTGCATGAGCGGCTGGTCGCGGCCCGGCGGCGCAGCGCCTGGCTGGCCGCCGCGGTAGTGGCCAGTGGCGTGCTCACCGGGCTGCTCTTCATCGTCGTGGTGCCCGACGAAAGCCTGTGGGACGTGGTCGGCTCGCCGGTGCTGGCCTGGCCGGGTGAGCTGGAAGAGTGGGGCCGTTATGCCGCGCTGCATGCCGCCGACACGCTGGCCGCCCTGGGCGCGGTGTGGCTGGTGCGCTGGGTGGCCACGGCTGAGTCGCACGGTCTGTTCACCCGCTGGCTGCTGCTGACGCTGGCCGCCGCCGTGCCGCTGCATGGGGTGGTGGTGACCTGGGCCGCCACCGACAACCTGACCGAGCTGATGCGCGAGGGCGGCGGCCCGCTGGCCAGCGCCCTGCTGTTCATCGGCGTGGCCGGCCTGTTTGCCACCGGCAGCTGCCTGGCCGCGCTGGTGGCCGGCGCCCGCCGGCGGCTGCCGCTGCTGCTGCTGGCGCTGGTGGCCTGGCCCCTGGCCACGCTGGCGCTGTGGCAGGGCAGCGAGCCGATGCTGCTGAAGTACGGCAAGGCCTTCTCGGCCGCGCAGTTCCTGCTGTCGGCCGACCGTGAGCACTACGCCGGCGGCGCCGCGCTGATCGAGCGTTATGCCGCGGCCTGCGGCTTGCTGTTCGGCCTGACCGTGCTGCTGCAATGGCCCGGCTGGCGCCGCGTGGCGGCGCTGCGGGCCGCACCGGCCGCGCGCCGTCACCGAACCTCCCACCGCGGGGTGAAGACCGCCTGAGCCACCTCCTTGATCATGGCGGCCCGCGCCCCTGGCACCCCACCCCCGCGCGCCGCCCCACCGCCTGAACGCCATGACCGACACCTCTCCCGGCCTGCCGCCGCTGCCCACCCCGGCTTTCGACCAGTTCCTGCGCCACGACGCGCTCACCACGCTGCTGCAGGCCTACGCCGCCGCAAGGCCGCACCTGGTGCAGCTGCGCAGCATCGGCCGCAGCTTCGAGGGCCGCGACATCTGGCTGCTGGCCGTCACCCACACCGCCACCGGCGACGACACCGACAAGCCCGCCTTCTGGGTCGACGGCAACATCCACGCCGCCGAGCTGACGGCCAGCACCGCGTGCCTGTACTACCTGCACCAGCTGCTCAGCCGCTACGGCGAAGACCGTGAGGTGACGCAGCTGCTGGACACGCGCTGCATCTACCTGTGCCCGCGGCTCAACCCCGACGGCGCCGAGCTGGCGCTGGCCGACCGGCCGCGGCACATCCGCTCCTCGGTACGGCGCTACCCGTACGACGAAGAACCGGTGGAAGGCCTGACGCTGGAAGACGTGGATGGCGACGGCCGCATCCTCAGCATGCGCATCGCCGACCCCAACGGCCCGTGGAAGCGCCACCCCGACGAGCCGCGGCTGCTGATCGCGCGCGAGCCCGGCGAGTTCGGCGGTGAGTACTTCCGCCTGTTGCCCGAAGGCACGCTGAAGAACTACGACGGCCTGCAGGCCAGCCTGAACCGCGACCCCGAAGGCCTGGACCTCAACCGCAACTTTCCCAGCGGCTGGCGGCAGGAGTTCGAGCAGGCCGGCGCCGGCCCTTACCCCACCAGCGAGCCCGAGGTGCGGGCGATGGTGGACTTCATCGTGGCGCACCCCAACATCGGCGGCGGCATCAGCTACCACACGCACAGCGGCGTCATCCTGCGGCCGCTGGGCAGTGGCAGCGACGACGACATGATCCCCGAGGACCTGTGGCTGTACCGCAAGCTCTCGGGCATCGGCGAGAAGCTCACCGGCTACCCCTGCGTCAGCATCCACCACGAGTTCAAGTACCACCCCAAGGAACACATCAGCGGCACCCAGGATTGGCTGTACGAGCACCTGGGCGCGCTGTTCTGGACGGTGGAGCTGTGGGCGCCCAACCGCGAGGCTGGCATCACCGGCTACAAGTGGATCGACTGGTACCGCGAGCACCCGGCCGAGGACGACCTCAAGCTGCTGAAGTGGAGCGACGAGCAGTGTGGCGGCCTGGCCCATGTGGACTGGAAGCCCTTCCAGCATCCGCAGCTGGGCGCGGTGGAGATCGGCGGCTGGGACCGCATGAACTTCTGGCGCAACCCGCCGCCGCACCTGCGTGAGCGGGAGGTAGCGCGCTTCCCGGCCTGGATGACCCAGCTGGCGCTGAGCCTGCCCAAGCTGGAGATGCTGCGCACCGAGGTGCGGGCGCTCGGCCCCGACACCTGGCGCGTGCGCTTTGCCGTCACCAACGCCGGCTGGCTGCCCAGCTACGTCAGCCGCCGGGCGCTGCAACGCAAGACGGTGCGCGGCGTGGTGTTCGAGATCCACCTGCCCGACGCGGCCGAGGTGTCGCTGGTCAGCGGCAAGGAACGCTTCGAGGGACCGCAGCTGGAAGGCCATGCACCCAAGGTCTCGCAACAGGCCTTTTTGCCCAACCGCGAGCTGACGGCCGACCGCGCCGTGGCCGAGTGGGTGGTGCGTGCCCCGGTGGGTACGCGTTTGGCGCTCACTGCCCGCGCCGACCGGGCCGGCACGGTGCGTACCGAGGTTTCGCTCGACTAGACAAGGGCTTGCTCTCGCCGCAACCCCCGGGTCTCGGGGCGCTCAGGGCGGCCGCTCCCCCAACGGAGGGGAGCACTCCAAAGCGGGATGCGGAGACATTTCAAGGGGCCTGCGGGAGCAGGCACCTTAGATGTCTATACAAGCCAGAGGAGTACCCCTTGTCCCACACCTGCATCCGGCACCGCCTGTCGTGCCTGGCCGCCGCTGCGCTGCTGTCCACCCTGGCCGTGCCTTCGGCCCACGCCGCTTCCCTGCTCGATGGTTTCGGCGGCGTCGCCGGCTTCGGCGAGCTGGCCATGCGGTCCAACGACGACCTGTCCAGCAGCCTGTTGAACCTGCCGTTCTCGCTGAACTTCTTCGGCAACGTGTTCAACAACTTCTACGTGAACAACAACGGCAACATCAGCTTCAACAGCCCGATCAGCACCTACACGCCCAACCCGTTCCCGGTCAGCAACCAGCCGATGATCGCGCCCTGGTGGGCCGACGTGGACACCCGCGGTGGCGCAGCCACGCTGGGCGGCAATGCGGTGTACGTGGCCTCGCCCAACGCCGACACGGTGGTGGTGACCTGGCACAACGTGGGCTACTACAGCAGCCGCACCGACAAGCTGAACAACTTCCAGCTGGTGCTGCGCAACCGGGCCGACACCGGTGCCGGCAACTTCGACTTCGACTTCCGCTACCAGCAGCTGCAGTGGACCACGGGTGCAGTGTCGGAGAACATCGCTGCGCAGGCTGGCTATGACGACGGCACCGGCCGCAACTACTACACCCTGCCGGGCTCGCGCAGCGAGGGCGTGCTGAACCTGGTGAACCAGAGCAACGTGTCGACCGACACCCCCGGGCTGTGGACCTTCGCGGTGCGCAATGGCGACACGCCCGGCCTGTCGCCCTCCAACCCGCTGATGCCCGTGGTGGTGGACGGCAGCTTCCGCTTCAACTTCAACGTGCAGCTGAACCAGCGGGTGTGGATCGACCCGGTGGTGGCCACCGGCTACGACTACGTGCTGGACGCGGGCTCGCCCACCTTCGCCACGCTGACCATCCGCGACGCCATCGGCGATGGCAGCTACGACCTGTGGCTGTGGAACGGCACCCAGTTCGTGGACAGCGGCACCGACCTGCATGCAGGCCAGGAGTACACCTTCGCCTCGGGCACCACCCGCTTCAGCCTGCGCGGTATCGAGACCGACGCGGCGCTGAACCCGGACGACCCGACCGCCTTCGTGGTGGGCCTGACCTTCAGCAGCGCCGGCACCGTGGGCCTGACACAGACGCCGCTGACCGCCGCCGTGCCCGAGCCTGGCACCTACGCGCTGATGCTGGGCGGTCTGGGCCTGGTGGCCGGCATCGCCCGCCGCCGCAAGCAGGCCTGATCGTCAGATGGCTGCGGCGGGGTCGATCGGCGCGTTGTGGTCGTCGAAGCGCGTCACCCGCCGCGGCCGCAGGTGGGCCGCGCTGCCGGGTTGGAGCTGCAGCTTGTCGCGCAGCACATGCCAGGCCTCGTGCGGCAGCTCC
>NZ_CAXFDV010000538.1:0-6922 GCF_964001545.1 uncultured Aquincola sp. | reverse complement strand
GGCCTGTGGGACAACATCGCCATCCGCGGCCTGCCCGGCAACGAGAACACCGGCATGGCCACGCTGCTCAACGGGTTCTCGTCCAACCGCGGCTTCAACGCCCCGCGCGACCTGGCCGGGGTGGAACGCATCGAGTTCCTCAAGGGCACGGCCGCCGCCCTCTACGGCAGCAGCGAGCCCGGCGGCACGCTCAACATCGTGTCCAAGCAGCCGCTGTGGCGCAGCGGCCATTCGCTCGAAGGCTACGTCGGCAGTTACGGCCTCAAGCGCACCGCGCTCGACAGCACCGGACCGCTGGGCGAGCACTTCGCCTACCGGCTGAACATCGCGCTGGAAGACCGCGACAGCTTCCGCGACCACATCAGCGCCCAGCGGCAGGTGCTGGCACCGGCCTTCACCTGGCGCCTGTCGGCCGACACCACGCTGGACTACGTGGGCGAGCTGCTGCGCCACCAGACGCCGCTGGACCGCGGCGTGGTGGCGGTGAACAACCGGCTGGGCGCCATTCCGGTCAGCCGCTTCCTGGGCGAGCCGGCCGATGGTGATGCGACCGTGGCCAACCAGACCCACCAGCTCATCCTCACCCACCACTGGAACGACGACTGGCGCAGCCGCGTGGGCCTGTCGGCCCGCCGCACCACGCTGGACGGCTACTCCACCGAAGCCACCGCGCTGCGCGCCGACGGCACGCTGACCCGCCAGCGCCGCTACCGCGACTACACCTCCGAAGACGTGGCGCTGCAGGCCGAGCTGCAGGGCAAGCTGCGCACCGGCACGGTGGCGCATGAGCTGCTGGTGGGCCTGGAAACCTTCCGCTTCCGCATGGACAGCGTGATGCTGCGCATCAACCCCAGCAGCACCGCGCCCTACGCCATCAACATCTACGACCCGGTGTACGGCCAGCCGCAGCCCACGCCGGTGGCCAACACCAGCACGCTGGAGCGCCAGCGCAACACCGCGCTGTATGTGCAGGACGCGATCGCGCTGGCCCCGGCCTGGCGCCTGGTGGCCGGCCTGCGCATGGACCGCTACGACCAGTCGCTGGAGAACCGCCGCACCAACGTCACCACCGACCAGCAGCCCCACGCCACCTCGCCGCGCATCGGCCTGAGCTGGCTGGCCACGCCGCAATGGACGGTGTATGCCAATGCCGGCCGCTCCTTCCGGCCCAACACCGGCAGCGACGTCAATGCCGGCAGCTTCAGCCCCGAGCGCGGCAAGGCGCTGGAGCTGGGCGCCAAGTGGGAAAGCGCCGACCGCCGGCTGGGCGCCACCGCGGCGCTGTTCCACATCGAGAAGAACAACGTGCTCACCGCCGACCCGGCCCATGCCGGCTTCTCGGTGGCCGCGGGCCAGATCCGCAGCCGCGGCGCCGAGTTCGACCTGGCCGGCCAGGTCAGCAGCCACTGGCGCGTCAATGCCAGCCTGGTGCTCAACGACGTGGACATCACCCGCGACAACACGCTGGAAGTGGGCGGGCGGCTGCTCAACGTGCCCAAGGTCAACGGCAGCCTGCTGGCGGTGTGGGAAGACACGCTGGCCAGCGGCCAGCGCTACGGCATCGGCGGCGGCGTCACCCACATGGGCCAGCGCCTGGGCCAGGCCCGCACCCAGGCCGAGGCCAATGCCGGCACGCCCGCCTTCGAGCTGCCGGCCTACACCACCGCCAAGCTCACCGGCTACTGGCGCATCACGCCCACGCTGCGGCTGACGCTGGACATCGACAACGTGTTCGACCGCGACATCTACACCAGCTCCTACAGCCGCGTGTGGGTGACGCCGGGCACGCCGCGCAACTTCACACTGGGGCTGCAGGCCCGGTTCTGATGACGACTTCTCCACCTTCTTGCTCACCGCACCTGCGCAGGCGCCGCCTGCTGCAGGGGGCTGCCGCCGGCCTGGCCTTGACCGTGCCCGCGGTGCAGGCCCAACGCGTGCCCGAGGCCGGCCGGCCCCTGCAGCTGGTCGGCCCCTGGGAGCTGACCGGGCTGGCGCCCGCCAACAGCGGCTTCATGTTCGCCCGCCTGCAGATCGCCGAGACCCTGATGAACGCCCGCGACGACGGCACGCCGCTGCCCGGGCTGGCCCAGCGCTGGCACAGCAGTGCCGACGGCCTGGTGTGGCGTTTTGAACTGCGGCCGCAGGCGCGCTTTCACGATGGCAGCGCCGTCACGGCAGCCGCCGTGGTGCGCTGCCTGGAGACGGCGCGCACGCCGCCTTCGCTGCTCAGCGTGGCGCCGGTGCGGGCCATCGAGACCGACGGTGCGCACACGGTGGTCATCCGGTTGACCACGCCCTTCGGCGGCCTGCCGGCCCTGCTGGCGCACAGCAGCACCATCGTGCTGGCGCCTGCCAGTTATGGCGCCGATGGCAGCGTGCGGCAGATCGTCGGCAGCGGGCCGTACCGCATCCACGTGCTGTCGGCGCCGCAGCTGGTGGAGGCGGTGGCGTTCGAGGGTTATGACGGGCCGCAGCCCGTGGTGCGCCACACCCGCTACCTGACGGTCAGCCGTTCGGAGACCCGCACGCTGATGGTCGAAGCCGGCCAGGCCGACCTGGCCTACAGCCTGGACCCGGCCAGCCTGCAGCGCCTGCGCCGGCGCGGCCAGGTGCGCATCGAGACGGCCATGCTGCCGCGCACCGTGATCGTCAAGCTCAACGCCGGCTTGCCGGCGCTGCAGGACGTGCGCGTGCGCCGCGCGCTGAGCCTGTGCATCGACCGCGACGGCATCGCCAAGGCGCTGCTGCGCGACCCCACGCTGGCCGCCACGCAGATGTTCCCGCCGCTGATGAAGGGCTGGCACGACCCCGGGCTGCCGCCGCTGCGGCACGACCCCGCCGAAGCCGCCCGCCTGTTGGCCGAAGCCGGCTGGCAGCGCGGGCCTGAGGGCCTGGTGAATGCGGCCGGACAGCCGCTGCAGCTGGTGCTGCGTGGTTTTCCGGACCGGCCCGAGCTGCCGCTGTTTGCCGCCGCGCTGCAGGAGCAGTGGCGCCAGGCCGGCATCACGGTCAAGGTGAGCATCGGCAACTCGGGCGACATTCCGCTGGGCCACCGCGACGGCACGCTGCACATGGGCCTGGGCGCCCGCAACTTCGGCACCGTGCCCGACCCGGTGGGCACCTTGCTGCAGGACTACGGCCCGCAGGGCGGCGACTGGGGCGCGATGGGCTGGAGCGACGAGCGCGTGGTGGCGGCCCTGCAGGCACTGGCCCGTGGCGGGCTGACGCCCGAGCGGGCTGCCGACCTGCGCGCCCAGGTGGCGCAGGCGCTGCACCAGGCCTTGCCGGTCATTCCGGTCACCTGGTACCGGCAGCACGTGGCCACCAGCGCCCGCGTGGCCGGCGTCAGCGTCGATCCACTGGAACGCTCCTACCGACTCACCGACATGACATGGACCGCATGAGCTTCATCACTTCCCGCTGGGCCGCCTTGCTGGCCCGGCGCCTCTTTCAGGTGGTGGCGCTGGCGCTGCTGATCGGCACCTTGTGCTTTTTCATGGTGCGCTCGCTGCCGGGCGACATGGCCATGCGCGTGGCCGCCGGCCGCTACGGCTACGACATGGTGGGCAATGCCGCCGCCGCCGCCGTGACCGCCGAACTGGGCCTGGACAGGCCCTTGTGGCAGGCGCTGCTGCAGTGGTGGGCCGACATCGCGCGGCTGGACCTGGGCCGCTCCCTGGTCACCGGCAACACCGTGTGGGCCGAGGTCGCGCACCAGCTGGGCGCCACCGTCGACCTGGCGGTGGCAGCCGTGTTCCTGAGCTGCCTGATCGGCCTGCCGCTGGGCGTGTGGGCCGGCCTGCGGCCCGGTGGCGCCATGGACCGCCTGACGCTGCTGATGGCGGTGGCCTTCCGGGCCACGCCGCCTTTCCTGCTGTCGGTGCTGCTGATGCTGGTCGTCGCGGTGCAGCTGGGCATGCTGCCGGTGGCCGGCGAGCATGAGCATGGCGGCGTGATGCTGCCGGCGCTGACGCTGGCGCTGGGCATGGCCGCCGGCCTGGCGCGTGTGGCCCGCAGCGCGATGCTGCAGGCCACACGCTCGCCCTCCTGGGAGTTCGCGCGCCTCAAGGGCCTGGGCGATGGGCAGGTGCTGCTGCGCCTGGGCTTGCGCCATGCCGGTGTGCCGGTGGTGGCCTACCTGGGCGTGCAGACGGTGTTCCTGCTGGAAGGGGCGCTGGTGGTCGAAACCCTGTTCGCCTGGCCCGGCATCGGGCATGCCATGGTGCATGCCATCTTCGGCCGCGACGTGCCCATGATCCAGGGCACGGCCTTGTGCATGGGCCTGCTGTTCGTGCTGTTCAACCTCCTGGTCGATGCCGCCACCCTGGCCATCGATCCGCGCCAGCGCCGGGCAGGTGCGGCATGACGGCGCCAACGCAACCGCTGGGCGTGCCAGGCGTCATGCCTGTGGCGGCGCCACGCAGGGCAGGGCGGCGCCGGCGCCTCGGTCTGCTGCTCATCGGCGCGGTGCTGCTGTTTGCGCTGTTGGGGCCGTGGCTCATCGGCATCGACCCCGCCCGGCAGGTGCTGGCCGACAGCCTGCAGCCGCCCGGCCTGCAGCACCTGCTGGGCACCGACGTGCTGGGCCGCTCGGTGCTGGCGCGGCTGGCGCATGCGGCGCAGCTCTCGCTGGGCCTGGCGCTGCTGGCCGCCATCACGGCAGCGGTGCCCGGCGTGCTGCTGGGCGTGGCCGCCAGCTGGCACGGCGGTGCCGTGGAGCGGGCGCTGGTGATGCTGGCCGATGCGGTGATGTCGGTGCCCGGGCTGCTGCTGGTGGTGCTGTTCGCGGCGCTGGCGCCGGGCCAGCACTGGGCGCTGTACCTGGGCCTGAGCCTGTCGCTGTGGGTGGAGTACTTCCGCGTCAGCCGCGCCGTCGCGCGGCCGGTGCTGGCCGGTGATGCGGTGCAGGCTTCGCGCCTGCTGGGCTTTGGCGGCGCGTACCTGCTTCGCCGCCACCTGCTGCCGGCGCTGGCGCCGGTGCTGGCCACCTTGCTGGCCTTCAGCACCGCGCAGTCGGTGCTGTCGCTGGCGGCGTTGGGGGTGGTGGGCGTGGGCCTGCAGCCGCCCACGCCCGAACTCGGGCTGATGATGATCGAATTCCTGCCGCATTACGAAGAGGCGCCCTGGCTGATCGCCGCGCCCGTGCTGCTGTTGATGGGACTGGTGCTGGGCATGATGCTGCTGGCCGGCGAGCGCGAGGTGCAGCCATGACCGACCTGGCTCGCCAGCCCGCGGCCGGCCCCCTGCTGGCGGTGGACGACTTGTCTGTACAAGTGGGCACCACGCGGCTGTTGCGGCCGCTGTCCTTCGAGCTGTACCCCGGCCAGGTGCTGACCCTGCTGGGCGAAAGCGGCGCCGGCAAGTCGCTGCTGGCCCAGGCGGTGATGGGCAACCTGCCACCGGCGCTGCAGGCGCGAGGGCAGGTGAGCCTGGCCGGGCGCCACAGCCGCGCGGCTGATGGGGCCGCCCGCAGGCCGCTGTGGGGTCGTGCGCTGGCCCTGGTGCCGCAGGAGCCCTCGCTGGCGCTGGACCCGCTGCGCCGCATCGCGCCCCAGCTGGCCGAGGTGCATGCGCTGCTGCGCGGCGCCGGCCCGGCCGCCGGCGCCACCGCCCGCGCCGAACTGGGCCAGGTGGGCCTGGCCGCGGCGGCCGACCAGTACCCCTGGCAGATCTCGGGCGGCATGGCCCAGCGCGCCGCCGCCGTGATGGCGCTGGCCGGTGGTGCGCAGGTGCTGCTGGCCGATGAGCCGACCAAAGGCCTGGACCGGCTCTGGCGCGACCGCACCATCGAGCAGCTGCAGGCGGTGCAGCGGGCCGGCGGCTGCGTGGTCGTCATCACCCACGACCTGCGGGTGGCACGGGCGCTGGGCGGCCGGCTGATGGTGCTGCGTGAGGGCGAAGTGGTGGAGCAGGGCGATACGGCCGGCGTGCTGGCCGCGCCTGCGCATGCCTTCACCCGCGCGCTGCTGGCCGCCGACCCGGCCGGCTGGGCGCCGGCCCCCGGGCCGACCCCGCATGGCGAGCCGGTGCTGCAGGCCAGCGGCCTGGCCAAGCGCTTTGGGGCCCGGTTGCTGTTCGAAGGCATCGACCTCGGCCTGCGGCGCGGCGACCGGCTGGCGGTGCAGGGCCCCAGCGGCAGCGGCAAGAGCACGCTGGGCCAGGTGCTCATCGGCCTGCTGCCCGCGGACCGCGGCCGCCTGCAGCGGGGCCCGGGCCTGTCGGCCCAGGCGTTCCAGAAGCTCTACCAGGACCCCACGGCTTCATTCGCGCCGCAGGTGTCGCTGGCGCAGTCGCTGCGCGACGTGCTGCGCTTGCACCGGCGCAGCCCGGCCGATCTGCAGGCCTTGCTGCAGGCACTGGCGGTGCCGATGGCGCTGCTCGACCGCCGGCCGCACGAGGTGTCGGGCGGCGAGCTGCAGCGCATCGCGTTGGCGCGGGTGCTGCTGGTGCGGCCTGCGCTGCTGTTTGCCGACGAGCCCACCTCACGGCTGGACCCGGTGTCGCAGCAGCAGGCCATGCAGGTGCTGCTGCAGGCGGTGGCCGAGTCGGACGCTGCCCTGGTGCTGGTCACCCACGACGATGACCTGGCCGCCGCGGTGGGCCGTCAGCAGCTGCGGCTGGCGGGCGCACCAGCCTGAACCGGCGCTTCAGGGCAGGCTCACGTCCATGCCCAGCATCCTGGCCAGCCCGAGGGTGAAAGCCAGCACCAGCAACAGCGCCAGCAGGAAGAGGGCGGTGTACCT
Source organism: uncultured Aquincola sp. (assembly GCF_964001545.1). Classification (NCBI taxonomy): domain Bacteria; kingdom Pseudomonadati; phylum Pseudomonadota; class Betaproteobacteria; order Burkholderiales; family Sphaerotilaceae; genus Aquincola; species uncultured Aquincola sp. The sequence continues at coordinate 179 of NZ_CAXFDV010000538.1, read as the reverse complement.
GGCGCCTGCCAGCACCAGCCTTTGCACGCTGGCGGGCTTTTTCTCCTGGTCGTAGTGCCACTTGACCGCGAAGTACATGCCCGCCACGAACACCAGGCCCTTGAACAGGACGAAGAAGACAAGAACCCAATCCACGGGCGCGTTCCAGGTTGCCTCAAGGTGGCCGATCTTGCGCCTGC
>NZ_CAXFDV010000537.1:0-3300 GCF_964001545.1 uncultured Aquincola sp. | reverse complement strand
CCGCGTGGTGCGGCCGTTGCGGGTGGATTCGATCAGCGTGCCGTTGCCGGTGCTGCCGCTGCCCAGGCTGCGGAATCTCAGCATGCGTGCGGCTGGTTCAACGGGTACGCGGCCGGCACCGGGCCGCTCCCAAGGCGGCCGCGCCACCCGCTCGGCGGGTGGTCCCGCGCCGCAGGTGTGCGACCGGGTGCCCCATTTACTTGAGGTCGTCAGCCAGGATGCGGACGATGCGCTGGCCGATGTCGCCGTTTTCCGGCTGGCCGGCCGAGGTGTAGACGGCCGCCGTGGTCTGGTTGCCGGTGGACTTCAGGTTGATGCGGTAGCGGCCCGGGCCGGTCAGGGTGTTCTTGCCCTTGTCGTCGCCCCAGGTGAACAGCTTGGAGAAGAAGCCCGGCTCTTCCTTGCCGGCCATCTTGGGATCGGCATAACGCACGTAGTAGATGCCGCCGGCGCGGTCACGGTCTTCCACGGTGAAGCCGCCACGGTCCAGCGCCAGGCCCACACGGCGCCAGGCCCGGTCGAAGCCTTCGTCCACCTGCAGCGTGGCCGCTTCGGTGCCGGCCAGCACGCGGGCGCGGGCGTTCACCGGCGTGCCGGGGGTGGCGGGCGCACCGCTGGGTGCCGCGGCGCCGGCCGAGGCGATGGCCTGGTCGGCGCGGGTCTTGTCGGTGCCCAGCTTGACCATCAGGCGCTGCAGGAATTCGGCTTCCAGCTCCGGGTCGCTGGGGCGCACGGTCCAGTTGGTCTGGTCGCGCTCGCGGCTGGTGTAGACCTCCTGCATGCCGCGGTGGCTGATGTACACCTCGGTGCCGCCGGCCACGCGTTCCACGCGGGTGCGGAACTTGTCGCGCTCACCGGTGGAGTACAGCGAATCGAGCACCCGGCCCAGCGTGCGGCGGATGATGTCGTCGGCGATCTTGGCGCGGTTTTCGGCCCAGTCGGTTTCCATCACGCCGGCCTGCGGGCTGTCGGTGGCCAGCACAAAGCCACGCTCCTGCCAGAACTGCTGCAGCTGGGGCCACAGCTGCTCGGGTGTGGAAGGCACGAACAGCCAGCGCTGGTTGCCGTCGCGCAGCACGCGGATGTCGCCAATGGCCTGCGGGGCCACGGTGGGCGTCGCCTCCGGCGTGTTGACGGCGCCCGGCACGTTGGCAGTGGCCTGGTAGCCGGCGGCGCTGACGCTGCCCGAGGCGGTCTGGTAGCGGCCATCGCGGGCCAGCTGCGTCAGGTCGGGCGGCACTTCCAGCGGCGAGCTCGACTGCTTGGACTTGCTGCGGTAGTCGATCTTGTCGCCCGACATCAGGTTCTCGACGCTCGAGCACCCGGCCAGCGTGGCCATGAGCGCCAGGACAGCCAGCGCGGTAGTGGAACGGTTCAGTTGACGCATCGGGAGAGGCCGCCGGCGCTGCGGGGCGCCGGGCGAGAAGTTGTCGGACGTGGAAGAAAAAGGCGCGGGGCGTTCGGCTTACAGCACGCCGCTGTCGCGCAAGGCCTTGTCGACCACCGGCTGCAGGGCTGCGTCCAGCGGTGTGAGCGGCAGGCGCAGCGCCGGGCCGCAGAGGCCCATGCGGTTCAGCGCCCACTTCACGGGGATCGGGTTGGGTTCGCAGAACAGCTGCTTGTGCAGCGGCAGCAGCTGCAGGTGCAGTTCGCGGGCGCGCAGCGCATCGCCGGCCACGGCGGCCTTGCACAGCTCGTGCATCAGGCGCGGCGCCACGTTGGCGGTGACGCTCACGTTGCCCTGGCCACCCAGCAGCATCAAGGCCACGGCGGTGCCGTCGTCGCCCGAATACACCGAAAAGCTTTCGGGCAGTTCGCGCACCAACCAGGCGGCGCGTTCGATGTTGCCGGTGGCTTCCTTGATGCCGATGATGCCCGGTACCTGCGCCAGGCGCAGCGTGGTTTCCACGCTCATGTCGGCCACGGTGCGGCCGGGCACGTTGTACAGCACCACCGGCAGGTCCACCGCCTCGGCGATGGTCTTGAAGTGGCGGTAGATGCCTTCCTGCGTCGGCTTGTTGTAGTAGGGCACGACCTGCAGCGAGCAGTCGGCACCCACGCTCTTGGCGAAGCGGGTGAGCTCGATGGCTTCCTGCGTGGAATTGGCGCCGGCGCCGGCCATGATGGGCACGCGGCCCGCCGCCTGCTCCACCGCGACGCGGATGATCTCGCAGTGCTCTTCCACCGAGACGGTGGGCGATTCGCCGGTGGTGCCGACGACACCGATGCAGTCGGTGCCTTCAGCGATGTGCCAGTCGATCAGCTTGCGCAGTGCGGGGTAGTCGACGCTGCCGTCTTCGTGCATCGGCGTGATCAGCGCGACGATGCTGCCAACAATCGGGTTCATAGCGGTACCGGCTTCTTCCTAATCGACGGAGTTTAACCGTCGGCCGGTCGGCCCCTCACAGGGGATAACGAGCCGGCTCGGCGCCCGGCGCCCCCGGCCGGATGGCCGCGACGCGCTGGACGAAGCGATCGGGCGAAGCCAGGAAACCGTCTTCGTACGCGACGATGCGCAGGCCTTGCGCCACCGTCAGCAACTCGCCAGGCCGCAGCAGGAAATCGGGCCGCGAAGGCTTGCCGATGCGGGCCTGGCCCTCGGTAAAAGTTTCGTAAATCAGCACGCCACCAGGGGCCAGGCACTGCAGCAGCGTGGGCATCAGCGGGCGCCACAGGTAGTTCGTCACCACCACGGCGTCGAAGGTCTCGCCGGGCAGCGGCCAGGGGCCGGCTTCGATGTCGGCCACGATCAGGTCGCCCAGCGGCTGCAGCGGTGCCAGCGCCTGCGCGTCGCGGTCCACGCCCGTCACCGCATGGCCGCGCGCGGCCATCCAGCGCAAGTGGCGGCCGCTGCCGCAGGCCACGTCCAGCACCTTGCCGCCGGGGCGTATCAAGGGCGCCCAGCGCTGCACCCAGGCCGAGGGTTCGGTACCGCCGTGCATCAGAAGCAGGCCCACATCTGGTTGGCCAGCTCCACCATCAGCGTGGGCTGCAGGTAGGCCGCGAACACCGCGCCCAGCACCGCCAGTGCGGCGGCCCAGGCCAGCAGGCGGCGTGTGGCGGGGCTGGGCCTCATGCCGCCACCGCCACCGGCTGGCGGGCGATCGGACCTTCACGCACCGGCAGGTTGATGGCGGCCGCGAACAGGCCCAGCGCCGCGGCCAGCCACCACACCACGTCGTAGCTGCCGGTGGTGTCGTAGAGCTTGCCGCCCAGCCACACGCCCAGGAAGCTGCCGATCTGGTGGCTGAGGAACACGAAGCCGCCCAGCGTGGACAGGTACTGCACGCCGAAGATCTG
>NZ_CAXFDV010000536.1:0-5078 GCF_964001545.1 uncultured Aquincola sp. | reverse complement strand
GAGCGCATCAGCCACTCATGCCCCGGGATGGCGGCCAGGATGGGCGGCGGCGGCAGCGGGATGTGCAGGAAGAAGCCGATGCGCTGGCGGCAGCCCAGCGAGCGCAGCTCAGACGCCAGCGGAATCAGGTGGTAGTCGTGCACCCAGATCACGTCGTCGTCGCGCAGCAGCGGCGCCAGCTTGCGCGCGAAGAGGCGGTTCACCCGCTGGTAGCCGGCGAAAAAGCCGCTGCCGAAGTCGGCCAGGTCCAGCCGGTAATGAAAGGCCGGCCACAGCGCCTGGTTGGCATAGCCGGTGTAGTAGGTGTCGTGGTCCTCGCGTGAGAGGTCGATGGTCACCAGTTCCACGTTGCCGGCGCGCTGCTGGTGCAGCTCGCCTTCACCGGTGGCGCCGTCTTCCACGATCTTGCCGCTCCAGCCGAACCACAGGCCGCCGCGGGTGGCCAGTGCGTCGCCCAGGGCCACGGCCAGGCCGCCGGCGGCCACCTTGCGTGGGTCGCCCACGCGGTTGGAAATCACGACGAGTCGGGACACGGTACTTCCTCCTGCTTCTTCATATCCGCGAATCCCAGGGTGCGGACAGGCGCACCGCGGCATTCACGATGCCCACCATCGAATAGGTCTGCGGAAAGTTGCCCCACAGCTCTCGGGTGGCGGGATGGGTGTCTTCGGACAGCAGCCCCAGCGGGTTGCGGCTGGCCAGCATGGCCTCGAAGATCTCGCGCGCCTGCGCCGTGCGGCCGATGCGCGCCAGCGCATTGATGCGCCAGAAGGCGCAGATGTTGAACGCGGTCTCGGGCCGGCCGAAGTCGTCGGGCGCTTCGTAGCGGCGCATGTAGGGGCCATCGCACAGCGCGGCTTCCAGCGCATCCACCGTGGCCACGAAGCGCGGGTCGTGCGGGTCGATCAGGCCCACCTCCACCATCAGCAGCACGCTGGCGTCCAGCTCGTCGCCGCCGAAGGTGGCCGCATAGGCCTGGCGGCGCTCGCTCCAGGCCTGGGTCAGGATCTTGTCGCGGATGAGGTCGGCGCGCTGGCGCCACAGCGTGGCGCGGTCGGCCAGCTCGAAGGCCTCGGCGATCTTGGCCAGCCGGTCGCAGGCGGCCCAGTTCATCAGCACCGACGAGGTGTGCACCGCGCTGCGGGTGCGCAGCTCCCACATGCCGGCGTCCGGGTGGTCGTGGATGGCGAAGGCCTGCTCGCCCACCGCCTCCATCAGACCGAACTCCTGGCGTGTGCCCTGGCGCAATAGCCGCGTGTCGTGGAAGGCCTGCGCCGCGCCCAGCACGATGTTGCCGTACACGTCGAACTGGAAGTGCTCATAGGCCTGGTTGCCCACGCGCACCGGCTGGTGGCCGCGGTAGCCCGACAGATGCGGCAGCTCGCGTTCGATCAGCTGGTGTTCCAGCCCGATGCCGTACAGCGGCTGCACATGGCCGCCGGCCATGTCGCCGATGGCGTCGCGCAGCCAGCGCAGGTAGTCCTCCATCGTGTCCACTTCCGACAGGCTGTTGAGCGCCCGCACCACGAAGAAGGCATCGCGTATCCAGCAGAAGCGGTAGTCCCAGTTGCGCTGGCTGCCCGGCGCTTCAGGAATGCTGGTGGTCATCGCGGCGACGATGGCGCCGGTGTCCTCGTACAGGCACATCTTCAGCGTGATGGCGGCGCGGATCACCGCGTCCTGCCATTCCAGCGGCACCGCCAGCGCCCGCGTCCAGGCGCGCCAGTGGGCGATGGTGTGCTCTTCCAGCAGCCGGGCGGTGTCTTCAATGGCGGCCTGCAAGGCTTCGTCAGGCCCGAGGATGAAGCTCAGCGGCTGGGTCAGCGTGAACGCCGTCTCGTCGATCACGTAGGTGATGGGCGCATTGGTGGTCAGCCGCAGCGCCGACTCCGGCCCCACGTAGCGGATGTGATCGCTGCCGCGGGTGATGGTGGGCAGGGTGGCGCCCCAGTCGCTGCGCGGCCGCAGCAGCACCCGCACCCGCGGCGCGCCCGACAGCGCGCGCACGCGCCGCACCAGCGTCAAAGGCCGGAACGGGCGGCCGTGCAGCAGGTAGCGCGGCGCGAAGTCGGTGATCTCGACCGCGCCACCTTCGGCATCGAAGAGCCGGGTGCGCAGCACGCCGGTGTTGGGCTCATAGGCCTGCTCGCTGCGCTGCTGCCCTTCGAGGCAGATCTGCCAGCTGCCGTCGGGCTGGATGCCATCGGCCGAATCGAGCAGCGCATGGAAGATCGGGTCGCTGTCGAAGCGGGGGTAGCAGCACCAGACGATGCGCGCCTGGTCGTCGACCAGGGCGCTGATGGAGCAGTTGCCGATGATGCCGAGGTTCAACGATGCCGGTGGGTTCATGCGAGCGCTTGGGGTGGCGGGCTGCCGCCCCCCGGCGCCGGCAAGCGGCGGACCGCATCTCCCAGCCACCGGGAGACGGCATCGATGTCTTCCAGCCAATAGCGTGCCTGCGTGGCCCCCGGCCCCACCCGCACGCCGAAGCCGCCGGCCGCCTGTGCAGCCGCGATGCCGTCCTCGTCGGTCACGTCGTCGCCCACGTACACCGGCAGCCGGCCGGCAAAGCGCGGGTCGGCATGCAGCGCGGCCAGCGCCACGCCCTTGGACACCTTGCGCTGCTTGATCTCGTACACGCAGTGGCCGCCCATGATCTGCCAGGTGAGCACCTCGGGCAGCGCGCCGAGCGCGGCCTGCAAGGTGTCGTGGCACAGGCCGCCCAGCAGCGGGCGTGAGCGGAAGTGCAGCGCGAAGCCGCCGGTCTTTGGCTCGAACAGCAGCCCGGGATGCTCGGCCACCAGCGCCTGCGCGGCCGCCACCAAGGCCGCGGGCGGCTCGGCGGCTTCCACCCGCAGGTGGCCATCGCTGCCCCGCCGTTCCACGCCGTGCACGCCGGCGGCAGGCAGCTGCAGCGGCGCCAGAAAGCCGTCGATCTGGGCCACAGGCCGGCCACTGACCACTGCCACCGCGCCGCCCAGCGCGCCATGCAGGTGGCGCAGCGTGGGCAGCACCCACTCGGGCACCTGCACGTCCTGCGGGCGCGGGGCCAGCGGGGCCAGGGTGCCATCGAAGTCGATGAAGAGCGCGGCCTCGGCCGGCAGCGGCGGCGGCCCGCTGCGCTGCGGGCCCGGGGGAGTCACTTCGTCTTGCATCATGGGGCGGGCGAAACGGTGGAAGGCACGGCCTCCACCGGCGAATGGCGTGCCCGGAAGGCCTCGTCGCCGCGCGGCACCACCTCGCCTTCCAGCCGCTGGGTGCGCCATTGCGGCAGGTGCTCGGGGTGCTTGGACTGGATGTAGGTCAGCAGGCCTTCACGCACTTCGCAGCGCAGGTCCCAGGCCTTGCCCGAGTCGTGCGCCGTCACCAGCACGCGCAGCTGCATCGTGCGCTCGCCGGCCTCGGTCACCTGCAGCAGGCAGAGCCGGCCATCCCAGTGGGGCGAGGCTTCGCACAGGCGCTGGGCCTCGGCCCGCAGCGGTGCCAGCGGCATCGCATAGTCCACATGCAGGAACACGGTGCCGATGATCTGCGCGGTGCTGCGTGTCCAGTTCTGGAACGGGTTCTCGATGAACCACTGCAGCGGAATGATCAAGCGCCGCTGGTCCCAGATGGCCAGGACCACGTAGGTGCCGGTGATCTCTTCCACCCGGCCCCATTCGCCCTGCACGATCAGCACGTCGTCGATGCGGATCGGCTGCGCCAGCGCGATCTGCAGCCCGGCGATCATGTTGCTGAAGAGCGGCCTGGCCGCGATACCGACCACCAGGCCGGCCACGCCGGCCGAAGCCAGCAGGCTGGCGCCCAGCTGGCGCGCGCCCGGAAAGGTCATCAGGATCATCGCCAGGCCGGCCAGCATCACGCCGACCATCACCGTGCGGGCCAGCACCCGCGCCTGGGTGTGGATGCGCCGGGCCTGCAGGTTGTCTTCGACGTCCGCGGGGTAGAGGTCGATGACGCCCAGCCCCACGCCGCGTACGGCGCGCGTCAGCAGCCACGTGATGGCCGCGATCAGCAGCACACCGTTGAGGTGACGCAGCGAGCCGATCAGCGGCAGCGTGTCGGGTGCGCCCTGCCACACCACCTGCAGCGCGGCCAGCGGCAGCACCCATTGCGCCGGCACGTCCACCTGCCGCACCACCGCGGCCGGCACCCTGGCGCCGCGGGTGATGCGCGTGAGCACCGCGCGCCCCAGCCGATGCACCGCCAGCGCCGCCACGACCACCAGGCTGGCGGCCAACAGCGGCTGCAGCCACGGCATCCACAAGACCGGCAAGAAATCCATCCAACGCCCTCCTTTGTTGCAATGCAGCAAGGTGCGATTGGATGAGGGGGACGGGGTTCCGGCTGTTACGACTTGTCGCGGCTCGGCCGCCGGAGAACCGGGGCCGCCGCTGAGGCAAACTTAAGCCATCATTGCCATGCCGCCTGCCGAGGACCTCTGCGATGACAGCGATCGAATTGCAATTGTTGGAACGCTTGAAGCAGCTGCCGCCTGCGCGTGTGGCAGAAGTGGTCGACTTCGTGGAGTTCCTGGCTTCACGCGAAGAACGAAAGCTGGCAGTCGCGCGTCTGGGGGATCAACTGGCGCGCCTGGACGCGCTGGGACTGCCGGCAGTCTCGGATGAAGAGGTGGAGGCTGAGGTTCAGGCCAGCCGCTACGCGCGGCGCAACGAAGGCCTGGCAGGCGCGTGAGTCATGAAGATGCTGTTGGATACCAACTTGTTGGTCTCCAGCATCATTTCGTACGGGGTACCTCGGCGGCTGCTGGACGGCGCCCGACGCGGTGAATTTGGGCTCGTCAGCAGCGAGTCAGTGCTGAGCGAACTGCTGCCACTGCAGCACCACGCAGGCATCCCCATCGTCACAGCGCGCGAGGCCCTGGACCGTGTAGAAGCGCGCACGCCTCCGATCGAACCGTAGCCCCCGCCGCAGCTGGCCCCGTCAGAACTTCGAGAAGTCGGGCTTGCGCTTCTGAAAGAAGGCCTGGAAGGCCTCGGTGGCCTCGGGGCTGCGCAGGCGCTTGCTGAACAGCTCGGCCTCCGCGTTGATGGCTTCCATCACCGCGGCATGGTTCG